>CAYXIM010000047.1:0-14905 GCA_964465385.1 uncultured Oscillospiraceae bacterium | reverse complement strand
TCAACAAAACCGTGACACAGGCCACCGAGACCTTCACTGCCATGGGGCAGGCGGTTGGCATGATGGTGGGCATTATAGCCGGTGGGCTCCAGGTGGTGTTGACCTTTGCCGGAGTTTTACTGGCGGCAACCCTGGCACCGGCCTTGTTTTTGTATGCGGCTCAGTTGCTGCAGCGGGGTGTTGACTTGTTTGTCCACCGGACCTTGCTGCAAAACATTGACCTGTAAGCCCTTGGCGCTGCGTCACAAAGGGTTCACAAATCAACCATAATTCTTTTCATTCCCGTCTTGGCTGGCACAAAAAGCGCCTTTAAACTGGTATCAGAAGAAGAGCAGATACGGGCGGCAGGACCGGCTGGTCCGCCGGTCTGATTTGATGAGAAAAGAGGGAGCGACATGTCCTACGACCAACACCAGGATGGACAACAACCGCAATCCTACGTGTATCCTGATCACGGTGCTGCACCACAGCCCCCTGAACAAGAGCCTGTTTATAAGCAGCAACGGCCCGGCCGGGCCGCACGCGTCATCGGGATTATCGCCTTGATGCTGGCAGCAGCTGTTTTATTTTCAACCGTAACCGGCATTCTGGTTTACCGCCTGGCCAGGGAACCGGTCCAGCAGCCCCCTGGACCCCAGCCTGTCGAAACGGTGGACCCCAGCACCCCGGTGGAAGAAGAGCCGGTCAACCAGGACCTGCTCAACCCCCATTTTGACCTGAGCCAGGCGGCCAGCCGCCACGAAACCGGCAAACAAACCCGCTCGGTGATGGAGATCGCCCAGCTGGGCAAACCGGCGGTGGTGGCCATCACAACTGAGCTGACCATGACCGACCTCTTTGGCCAGGTTTATCGGCCCACAGCCGCAGGATCAGGCTTTATCCTGACTGATGACGGCTACATCGTGACCAACAACCACGTGGTCGACCAGGCTGAGACCATCACCGTTGTCCTGGACAACGACGAGATTTACGAGGCTTTACTGGTTGGAACCGACCCATCCAATGACCTGGCGGTCATTAAAATCAAGGCGGAGGGTTTGCCGACCGTGGTCCTGGGCGATTCAGACCAGCTGCAGGTCGGTGAACTGGCTGTGGCCATCGGCAACCCCCTGGGAGAACTCAGCGGCACGGTGACGGCCGGCATCATCAGCGCCCTGGACCGGGAAATCACCTTGCAAAGCAAACAGGGTCCCCAGACCATGAAGCTGCTGCAAACAGATGCCGCCATCAACTCAGGCAACTCCGGCGGTGCCCTCTTCAACTCGTTTGGTGAAGTCATTGGCATCAACACGGCCAAGAACATCGGCTCGGGGGTCGAAGGGCTGGGGTTCGCCATCCCCATCACCCACGCCAAACCCTTGCTTGAGAGCCTGATCCAGTATGGTTACGTTCGCGGCCGCCCTAAAATTGGTATTTCCGGCCGGGACATCAACCGGCAGATGGCCGATCACTACCAGATCGAGCAAGGTATCCTGGTCATGGACATCGAGCCGGGCAGCGCGGCAGCCCTGGCCGGCCTGCAAAAGAACGACATCATCGTTTCGGCCAACGGCCAGGACACGCTGACCATCGAAGCCTTGAACGCCATTAAGAACGACTTGTCACCTGGTGACAAGCTGTCCCTTGGCATCATCCGGGACCACAAGCCCCTGACCGTCGATGTGACCTTGAAAGAGGATCAGCCGCAAACGGTCCTGCCGGCCAGCCAGCAGCCGGATAGGCAACAGGCGTCAACCGTCTGACCTTGTTCACTCGGAAAAGAGTGTGTTAGAATAGCCCTATATTGAGCAAAAGTCAGGGTTCCACCTGTGGAATCCGGCTTTTTGCTGATCGGGAGGCTGCTATGGGTCACCGGCATTGGTTTCGCCGAGACGTCATTTTACCCATCGTTTACTTGGGCTTACTGGGCCTTGCCCTTTATTTGCTCCAGGGTGCCATTGGTGATTTGGCGATCATGCAAGGCTCTCCCACCCTGCACTGGCTGATCCGCATCCTCTGGGTGGCTTACGCCCTGCTTTTTGCTGTGACGGCTGGCCATGTGCTGTCAACCTATGATTTGGAACGCTATGACCCCGGCAACCTGCGCAGCCTCAAACGCCTGATGAAACGCCACCGCTACCGCCTGAAGCGGGCCCCCATCGAAACAGAAAAGGTCCTGGTCTCCTATGAAGCCGGCCTTCTGGAAGCCGGCTACTGGCTGGAAGCGGACAGCCACCAGATCGGGCGGGTCTACACCCGCAAGCGCTGGCTGGCCCCCCTTTTGCGTCAAAAGCACGACCGTGTGGTTTTGCTGCAGCATGAGCCGCTTAACGTCTTCATGATCGACCAGTTGCTTCAGGACACCATTCGTTATATCCGCAGCCAGACCCGGGAGCCCTCCGGGCGAAACCTCCTGGTCATCGTCACCCGCATGCAGGAGGTGGAGGAAGTGGCCTCCTGTGGGGCCGGCGTGGTCAATTTTCTGGGTAAATTTCCCAAGGGGACCTTGGGGGTTGTCTTGTTGACCACCCGCCATCACCGCCTTTTTTACCCAGCCGACCGCACGCTCCAACCCAAAAGCCACCGCCTGTTTCAAGATCTGCACCGCCTGGGCCTGCGGCGGCTGATCGCCAAAAGCCAGGCTGTTTCCCGCACACAAGACCGGTCCTGACATGCAACGGACAGGCCACCGGCATGCGTGAGTGGCCAGCAGGAGGTGATTGACGTCGACATCACGTTTTTAGGTGCTGCGCAGACCGTCACCGGCTCCTGCTACTTGGTTGAAAGCCAGGACCGGACCTTTTTGGTGGACTGCGGTTTGTTTCAGGGCTCTGCCCGGGAAGAGGCCCTCAACCGGCAGGCCTTTCCATTTAATCCCGCGAAACTGGATTTTGTTCTGCTGACCCACGCCCACATCGATCACAGCGGCCGCCTGCCCAAGCTGGTGCGAGACGGTTTTCGTGGCCCGGTTTACACCACCCGGGCCACGGCGGACCTGTGCCAGATCATGTTGCCGGATGCCGGCCACATCCAGGAAAAGGAACAAGAATGGCTCAACCGGAAAGCTGTCCGGGCCGGTCGACCGACAGATCTGCCGCTTTACACGGCCCAGGACGCCCTGGACAGCTGCAAGCTCTTGCAGGGCCAGGCCTACGAGGCCTCTTTTTCACCCGTACCGGGCATCCGCGTGCGCTTTCGAGATGCGGGACATATCCTGGGCTCAGCCGTCATTGAGCTGTGGATCCGGGAAGGGGAGCAGATCAGCAAAGTGGTTTTTTCCGGAGACCTGGGCAACCAGGACATGCCCATCTTGCGTGATCCGACCCTGCTTGATGGCGCCGACTACCTGGTCTTGGAGGCCACCTACGGCAACCGCAGGCATGCCCGCATGACCGATGAAGTGGACCGCTTTGTGGCGGCCGTCATGGAAACCGTTGAAAGGGGCGGAACGGTCATCATCCCCTCTTTTGCCGTGGGTCGCACCCAGGAGGTGGTCTACCAGCTCTTTCACCAGGAGCAGACCGATCCGACCATACGGGCCGCCTTGCTTCAGGTGCCGGTCTACATCGACAGCCCGATGGCCAGCTCAGTAACCGAGGTTTTCCGCAAGCACATCGACTGTTATGACGAAGAAGCCAGCGCTTACATTGCCGACGGCAAAAACCCGCTGGATTTTCCGCATTTACACCTGACCCGGTCGGTCGAGGCCTCCAAGCGGCTCAACACCGATCCTGGCAGCAAGATCATCTTGTCTGCCAGTGGCATGTGCGAGGCCGGCCGCATCAAGCACCACCTGAAACACCACCTGTGGCGGCCAGAATCGACCATCCTTTTTGTCGGCTATCAAGCGCCGGGCACCTTGGGCCGGCAGCTTGTTGATGGCGCCCAAAGCGTCCAGGTTCTGGGTGAAACCATCCGTGTCCGGGCGCGGCTTGTGTCGGTTGAAGGGTTTTCAGGCCACGCTGACCAGGATGGCCTGGTCAACTGGGTGGCCGCCATGGCTAAAAAGCCGGCGCAGGTCTTGCTGGTCCACGGCGAACCACCCGCCATCCAGGCCTTGTCTGCCGTTTTGTCGGATCAGCTGGGCCTTCAAACGCATGCCCCGCAGCTTTACGAACGGCTGACCCTGGGGACACAGGCGCCACAGGCAGCCGATCCCAAACGCTTTTTCGACCCGCGCAAGAACACCGCCCTCTATGCCTTAGACCTCTTGCAGGCCGACCTGATCGCAGCCTTGGAAGACCTTAAAGCCGAGCTGCTGAAGACCCGCAGCCCGGCGGAACTGGAAGACCTGCTCGATGCCTTGCCGCAGCGGCTTACCCAGGCGACCCAGCGGCTGCATGAGCCTGACCCGCCCTGGAAAGGAGCTTGATGTGACCCAGCCTTTTTTACTGCCCGCCTTTTGGCGAGACACGTTTTTAGCCCAGCCTTTTTACGGCAACCCGGTCTGGAACTGGCTCTTGGCCGTGGTGGTGCTGCTTTTGGCCTTCCCGGTCCGTAAACTCACCTTGCTGCTGGTCAGGCGCCTGGTTGCCAAAACCCCGGTCGCTGACAAACTCCTGCTGGCGCTGACCGGCGTCATTCGTCTCCTGGTGCTGCTGCTGGCCTTTCTGGCGGTCACCCGTTCGGGCCTGCTTGTCTTTGGCCCGGTCTGGCAAAAGGTGCTCAGCCAGGTGGCAGACACCATGAAAGCCGTTTTACTTTGCCTGGCCGTCGCCCAGATCGGCAAGGGGCTGCTTGATTTCCAGATCAAAAAAGCCCGGCAAGCCGGTGACAAGGAGGTGCGAACGGTCTTTAACTTTTACCGGATGGTGGTCTACCTGGCCATGATCGTTCTGGCATCTTTTATGGTCCTGCGCATCTGGGGCTTTGACATCACCGGCTTGATCGCCGGCCTGGGTATTGGGGGTCTGGCCTTGTCCCTGGCTGCCCAGGACACCTTTTCCAACCTCTTGGGCGGCTTGACCATCATGACTGACCGGTCGTTTGCCATTGGCGATTTCATTTCAACACCGGATGTGGAGGGGGTGGTGGAAGCCATCCATTTCAGAAGCACCAAGGTCCGGACCCTGACCCAGTTTCTGGTGACGGTGCCCAACAAGCTGCTCAGCAACAACACCGTCACCAACCTGTCCCGCATCGAAAAACGGCGCGTGCGTTTCACGGTTTATCTGGAACATGGCACGCGGGCAGACCAGGTCCGCCGGCTGATGGAGGCTTTGAAAGAGCGGCTCAAGGCCCGCGAGGCGGTCATCGATGACACGGTTCTGGTTTCTTTGCAAGGCCTGACAGCCAATGCCCTTGAGGTGTTGGTCCAGTGTTACATCCAGCTGCCTGATTTTTCAGGTGCCCTCCAGGAACAGGAAGCCATCCTGATCATGGTCATGACCACACTGGAGGAGCAGCAACTGGCCTTTGCCGGTGGCCAACGGCTGTCCATCCAGCAAACAAGGGACGGGTCATCTGGCGGGCTTTCAAGCTAAGCTGAAAAAGGTTTCGAAAACACGGGTGATGGCCACCTGGTCTGTGACACCGCCTGTTTCACGGATGGCATGCATGGACCAGATGGGGTTTCCGACATCGACCGACCGGACCGGCAGGTGCTCGATCAAAAGGGGTCCCAGGGTTGACCCGCCGCGGATGGTGCTGCGGTTGGCATAGGTCTGGCAGGGGACACCGGCCCTGCGACAAAGCATTTGAAAAACAGCTGAAGAGCTGGCATCGGTGGTATAGGCGCGGTTGGCCGCGTGCTTGATAACCGGTCCCTGGTTGATCAGGGGCCGGTTTGTTGGGTCTGACCGGTCGGCATGAGCCGGGTGCAGGGCATGCGCCTGATCGGCGGAGATGAGAAAAGACTGTTCCAAGCAGGCGTCCAGATCACCCCGGGAGGCTCCCAGGCTGACCATCAGCTGCTGCATGAGGCTGCGTAAGGCCGGACTTGACGCCCCGGCCGGGCTGCGGCTGCCCACCTCCTCATGGTCAAAAAAGGCCACCAGGTTCACGCCTTCAAGGGGAAGGGTTCGTTCTAATGCGACCAGGGCGGCATGGGCCAGGCCCAGGTTATCCAGGCGGGGGGTGTGGATCAGGTCTGCTTCAAGGCCCAAGCGGACCCCGGGTGCCGGATCGTACAAGAACAGGTCCGCGGCCAGCAGCTGGCCTACCTCAACCCCCAGGCGGCTGGCCAGGAGCTGGTTCAGGTCAAACCCGCCAGGGTCCTGGCCGGGTCCGGCCAAGGACAAGACCGGCAACAGCACCTGCTGGGGATCGATGCGCATGTTATCGTTGACTGTGGGATCCAGGTGAATGGCCAGGCCAGGGATGACCAGAAAAGGGTCCTGAATATCCAGCAGGCGGCTGACCGGGTGCAGGGGGTGGTCGCCTTGCAAGACCAGGCGGCCAGCCAGTGACAGGGGCCGGTCCAGCCAGGAGGCAAAAACCGGCGAGCCATAGGGGGCGGTGTTGAGGCGAACGGTGCCATTTTGCAGGTCCTGGGCCTTGGGCTTGAGCTGCAGGGCGGGTGAATCCAGGTGGGTGGCAAGCAGGCGGAAACCAGCCTGCAGGGGCTTGTGACCGATGGAAAAGGCAAAGCAGGCGGTTTCTCCAGAAAGGACCAGGCGCCGGTCTCCCGCTTTCAGGGGCTCCCCTGGCCTATACGGGCGAAAACCCGAGGCGGTCAAGCGGTTGCAAATCAGGTCTGCCGCTTGAAAAGCAGTCGGACTGGCGGCGATAAACGCCAGGCAATCATCAATCAATTGGTCGGTCTGAGCTGTCAAGGGCAGGTTTTGTTCAGGCATATCGGACTCCTTATCAGTCAAACAGATCGGCTGGCGAGATGTGCAGAAAGCGGGCCAGATCAAACAAACGATCGATGGCCACATCCAAGTTACCGGATTCATAGTGGTGAATTTGCTGCTGGCAGGCGTTGACGGCCTGGGCCACTTGCGTCTGGGTCAGGCCGCGCTGCTCCCGGGCCTGGCGCAAACGCCGGCCCATATCCGGTGACACCCTGATTTTTTCGCCCGCATCCTGTGACACTGTCGCCACACCCCTTAGAGATTGTGTGTTCATCTTCTCCGGCACAGCCCCTTTTGTCAAGTTGACGAACCGTGGGATTTGTGGTTTTGTATGAGGAGTTAACGCGTTGCTTCTTGGGAGATCGCACATGCTCAAACGGATGAAAAAACTCTTCGGTGTTCAGGACCTGACCGTCGGATCACCGATGAGTAACCTGTTGAAATTTTCCATACCGCTGCTGATCGGCAACATCGCCCAGCAGCTTTACTCCACAGCAGATGCCGTCATCGTGGGCCATTACATTGGTGACACGGCCCTGGCCTCTGTTGGTGCTGTGCTGCCCATCATCAACTTTCTCCTGGTGCTTTTCATTGCCATCGCAACCGGTGCCGGCATCCTGGTTTCACAGGCTTATGGGGCCAAGAACAAGGAGCTGCTCAACCGCACCATCGGAAATGCCCTGACCCTGGTGCTGGTGTCGTCTCTGCTGGTCATGGGCGTGGCCTTGTCCTTGTCGCGCTGGATCCTGACCGTGCTGGACACACCAGCTGAAATTTTTGAAATGGCCAACACCTACCTGCGTGTCTTTTTTATCGGCATCGTCTGGTTTGGCTTTTACAACATCGTATCCGGTATTCTCAGGGGCCTGGGTGATTCCATCACCCCGCTGATGTTTTTGCTGATCACAACCTTGATCAACGTGGGGTTGGATATCTGGTTTATTGCCGGCTTGAACATGGGCGTTTTTGGTGCAGCCCTGGCCACCATCATCAGCCAGGCGATTGCAGCAATCTTGTCCCTGGTCCACCTGCTGCGCCTGACCGATTCGGTTGAAATCAACCGTAAAACCCTGGCCATCGACCGCCCGTTGACCGCCCAGTTGATCCGGATCGGCATGCCAGCCGGCTTGACCCAGGCCATTTTTTCACTGGCCATGGTCTTCGTTCAGGCCTTGACCAACACCATGGGCTATGAGGTCATCACCACGTCAACGGCGGTCATGCGTATTGACGGCTTTGCCATGATGCCCAACTTCACCTTTGGCATGGCTATCTCCACCTATGTGGCCCAGAACATCGGCGCCCAACGCCTGGACCGCGTCGACCAGGGCACCCGGGCGGCCCTTAAAATCGGCCTGACGGTGTCCTGTTCGCTGACCGTGCTCTTGATTTTATTTGGCAAAAACATGATCGGCCTCTTCACCGACACCCCCTTCATCATCAACCTGGGCGTGCGGCAAATCCGGATTTTAGCAGCCGGTTACATCGCCATGACTTTCACACAGATTTTTGGCGGCATCATGCGCGGCGCAGGAGACACCATGCCCATGATGTGGATCTCCATGTTCACAACGGTGGCGTTCCGGGTTCCCACCGCCTACACCATTGCCTACCTGACCCGCTCAGAAATCTGGCCCAGCGGGTCGCCGGACGCCTTGTATTTTTCACTGGTTTCAAGCTGGGTCCTGGGGGCCATCCTGACCTACAGCTGGTACCGCCGGGGAAAATGGCGGGACAAAAGCATTTCACTGGTTACGGCGCCCACGCTTCCGGACAGCTAAGCTCATGCTATACTGACAGTGGTTGACAAGCAGGTTGGCCATGGAAGGAGGACCATCATGCGCACATTACAAGATACCTACAGCCTGACCAATGGTGTTCAGATCCCCAGCCTTGGTTTTGGAACCTGGCAAATGGCGGATGGCCCTGAAACAGTCCGAGCCGTCCGGCTGGCCCTGGAGGCTGGCTACAGGCATATCGACACAGCGGCCGCTTACCGCAACGAAGGGTCGGTTCGCAAAGCCCTTGAAGAAAGCGGCCTGCCCCGCGAGGACGTGTTCATCACCACCAAGCTGCAAAACAGTGACCACGGTTATGACGCAACCCACAAGGGCTTCAAGCGGTCTTTGGCCTTTTTGGGGCTTGCTTATGTGGACCTCTACCTGATCCACTGGCCCAACCCCATCAAATTCCGAGACAACTGGCAAGAAGCCAATGCCGGCAGCTGGCGGGCCATGGAAGAACTCTATGAGGCCGGCCAGATCCGGTCCATCGGGGTCAGCAACTTCCGTCGCCACCACCTGGAGGCCTTGCAGCAAACGGCACGCCTGTTGCCCATGGTCAACCAGATCCGCCTGTGCCCCGGCGATGAGGACCTGGCAACCATCCAGGCCAGCCGTGACCTGGGCCTTTTGGTGGAAGCTTACAGCCCCTTGGGCAACGGCTTGGTTTTTGATGTGCCGCAGCTGCGGGAGCTGGCCCGGGAGAAAGGGCGGACGGTCGCCCAGGTTTGCCTGCGCTGGAGCCTGCAAAAAGGTTACTGCCCGCTTCCCAAGTCTGTGACGGCGGAGCGGATCATTGAAAACAGCCACTTGTTTGATTTTGATCTGACTGAAGAAGACATGGCCCGCATCGACCAACTGGCCGGTTGCTGCGGCTCTGCAGAAGACCCCGACACAGCCCAGTTTTAAGGGGCTGTTCGGACAACAGCGAGGACCTATGCACCTTTTTATTTCTGATCTTGATGGCACCCTGCTGGACCCACAAGCCCGCATCACGCCCCAAAGCGCCCGGATCTTGAACCGGCTTTTGGACGATGGCCTGGCCTTCACGGTGGCCACCGCCCGGACGGCAGCGACGGTCACCCAGCTCTTGGCCGACGTGCGCCTGAACCTGCCTGTCGTGCTGATGAACGGGGCCAGCGTCTACGACCTGAAAGCCGCGCGCTACCTGCACACCGAAGCCTTTACAGACCAGGCCAAGGGCTGCTTGATCCAGGCCTTGCGGCAGACCCAGTCGGAAGGCTTTATCTACGCCATTGATGACCACCAGATGACGGCTCTCTACGAACAGGCCAGGCGGCCGGAAAGCCAGGCCTTTCTGGCTGAACGCAAGGGCCGCTACCGCAAGCCGTTTGAACAGGTGACGTCTTTTGAGACGGCCATCCGCAACCGGTCGGTCGTCTATTTTTCAACAACTGGAACCCGCCAGGCCTTGGCCGCGCTTGAAACACGGCTGTCTGCCTGCCAGGACCTGGCCCTTTCCGTGTATCGGGACGTGTACCGGGACGGCTTTTTTTATCTTGAGGCTGCTTCTGCAGCGGCCACCAAGGCTTCCGCGGTTCATTTTTTAAAGAACCGGTATGGCTTCGCCCGGGTGACCAGTTTTGGAGACAACCTCAACGATTTACCTCTTTTTGCGCAAAGTGACGCCGCCTATGCGGTGGCCAATGCGTTGCCGGAGGTCAAGGATCGAGCGACCGGTCAAATCGGCGCCAACACACAAGATGGGGTCGCCCGCTGGTTACAGGACAACCACGGCAACCACAAGATGCAGGATGAAAGAGGTAGCAGCCATGAGAGCCTATGAGCGACTGCTCAAATACGCCGCCATCCACACCACGTCTGACGAGACGACAGGCACCCACCCCAGCACGCTGCGCCAGCTGGATTTGGCCAAGGTGCTGCTTGAGGACATGCGTGAAATCGGTATGCGGGATGTCCGTCTCAGCCCCCAGGGCTATGTCTATGGCTGCCTGCCGGCCACACCGGGCTACGAACAAAGCCCTAAACTGGGCTTGATCGCCCACCTGGACACCAGCCCGGACGTGTCGGGTGAATCGGTCAAACCACAAGTGGTGCCTGATTATGATGGCGGGCCTGTGGATCTGGGCACATCGGGGCTGGTCCTGAGTCCGGAGCAGTTTCCCCACTTGCGCGACAAGCAGGGCCAGACCCTGATCACAAGCGATGGCACAACCCTGCTGGGTGCTGACGACAAGGCTGGCATTGCTGAGATCTTGACCGCCATTGAACGCATCGTCAAGGAAAAGGTGCCCCACGGCAAGCTGTTGGTTGCCTTCACACCGGATGAGGAAATCGGCCAGGGAGCCGACCACTTTGATGTGGCGGGCTTTGGTGCTGATTTTGCGTTCACCCTGGACGGCGGCCAGGCGGGAGAGCTGGAATACGAAAACTTTAACGCTTCTGAAGCCACACTCACCCTTCAAGGGGTGGCCGTTCACCCGGGGACAGCCAAAGGCATCATGGTCAACGCCTTGACGCTGGCCTGCACCATCAACCAGCTGCTGCCACCGGGCCAGACGCCGGAAGAGACCGAGGGCTATGAGGGCTATTATTTCCTGCGCAAGCTGGAAGGGACACCAGAACAGGTGACCGTGGTCTATGCCCTCCGGGACCACGACAGCCAGGGCCTGCTGGACCGGCAGGAAACACTCCGGCAGGTGGCCCGGACCATCAACAGCCGCGTCGGCAAGCAACTGGTTTCAGTTGCCTTCAAGGAACAGTACCGCAACATGGCGCCTGTCATCCGCCAGCATGCCCACCTGATTGACAAGGCCCAGCAAGCCATGGCGGCAGCACAGATCACGCCTATCATCCAGCCCATGCGCGGCGGGACGGACGGGGCCACGCTCAGCCTGCGGGGCCTGCCCTGCCCCAACCTGGGCACGGGTGGCTATGCGTTCCACAGCCCGTATGAACACATCACCTCTGAAGACATGGATCGGTGCACCCATATGATTGTGGCCTTGGCCCGCCTGTATGCTGTCGGAGAAGACGACCGTGCAGCAACCAACTGACCCGCAAGAAATGGCCCGTGTCGGCAGGCGCAACTTCAAGGCGCTGCTGACGGAAGGCATCTTGTTCACCATGGGTATGGCCTTTGTTGACGTCCATGCCGTGGTTCCTGTTTTTATCTACGCCTACACCCAAAGCAGCTTTATGGCCGGCCTGGCGGCCACCTTGTACACGGCTGCATCAGTTGTCACGGAGCTTTTCATTGGTCCCTATGTCAAGCGGATCAAAAACGTTCCCCGTTATGTGTCGGTCTTTGCCATGCTCTTCCGACCCCTGCCCCTGATTATGATCCCTGTCCTTCTTCTGGCGTCAAGCAACTGGACCAAGGCGGTCGCCTTCCTGGTGATTTATGCTTTGCTGCGCGGTGGGGATGGCTTGATTTATGTGTCCTGGAACGACCTGTTCGGCCGGTCCATCGACACGCGAAAACGCGGCCTGCTCCTGGGCTATCAGCAGCTTTTTGGTGGCATGGGTGCCTTGCTGGGCGGTATCATGGTCAAAGCCTTGCTGGATCACCCCGGCCTGACCAACGACCAGCGCTATGCCATCATTTTCAGCTCCAGCGCCCTGGTGCTGTGCCTGTCAGCTGCCGCCCTCTTTTTTGCGCGGGACATCCCCCACACGGTGTCTAAAGAAAAGCAAAACCACCGCCAGTATTACCGGGCCCTGCCGGCCTATGTCCGCAAAAACCCGGTGTTTGGCCGGGTCATCGTCATCCGGCTGCTGTCGACAACCGCCAACATGATTGCGCCCTTTGTCATTTTGTTCGGCCAGAGCCACCTGGCCTTATCAACCCATCAGGTGTCGACCCTGGTCTACCTGCAGATCATCGGCGGCTTGGTGGGCGGCCTGATCTGGGGCTTTGTCAGCAGCCGCTATGGTCACCACCGGGTTATCCAGTTGTCTCAGTTGACCGGCCTGCTGCTGCCGGTGGCCATCTTGCTCCTGCTGCTGTTTCCTGGCCCGACATTACCTGTTTTCCTCTTGTGGCCCCTGGTGATGATCAACGGCATGAACCTCAACAACTGGGCAGGCTTTATGAACTACACCATTGATGTGGTTCCGGCTGATGAACGCCCGGTCTACCTGCTGATCAGCAACCTGGCCATCGTACCCTTTTCTTTCCTGACCAT
The DNA here is from genome assembly GCA_964465385.1 of uncultured Oscillospiraceae bacterium. Classification (GTDB taxonomy): domain Bacteria; phylum Bacillota; class Clostridia; order Saccharofermentanales; family UBA5734; genus JAAYBY01. The sequence goes on along the minus strand of CAYXIM010000047.1, from coordinate 2,182 downwards.
CCTGGCTGGCATGCTGATTGACGCCATCGGCTACCTGCCTATTTTCGTGGTCAGTGCGCTGGCGGCCGCCCTTGCCCTGGGACGGTCCACCAAACTGACCTTGCCCCAAGGGCCCTATGAAAGCCAGACAGTCATGCCCCTGCCGCCAGCTGATTAAGGCGGCCGACCCGGTGATACGCTGATCTGTGGTATGATGAAACAGGTTCCCTTTTGGGAATCAGGTCCTTGTTCACACAATCAAAAAACAAACAAGAGGTGATTTTTTTGGCTTTTATAACCATTGATCTCGGAACGACAAACATCAAGGTTTCCGCTTTTACCGATGCCTTTCAAACCATCGGGGCTGAATCTGAGAAAGTCATCTATCAGCAAGAAGACGAACGGGTCGAGTTTGATGCGGCCGATTATTTTGACCGGCTGGCAGCGGCCATGGGCCGTTTGCGGCCCAAGATCACAGAGCCTGTCCACCAGATTGTCCTGACCGGCCAGGCTGAATCGCTGGTGGTGGTGGGGGCCGATGGCCAGCCGCTGCGGCCGGCTATCTCCTGGTTGGACATGCGGTCGAGCCAGGAGGTGGCACAGATCCGAGCGGCCTTCCCGGAAGATGAGGCCTACCAGATCACGGGTCAGCCAGCCAACGTGGAGACCTGGCCGATCACCAAAATGCGCTGGCTCAAGACCCATGAACCGGAGGTCTTCCGCCAAGCAGATAAATACCTCATGATCAAAGACTACATCCATTACCGGCTGACCGGCCTGATGCTGGGTGAATACTCCATCTATAACTTCACCTATTATTTTGACATCCACAAAAAGACATACTGGATGGACCTGTTGGACTGGTGCGGCATCCGGCGCGACCAGCTGCCTGATTTGGTGGAACCGTGCACCACGACCGGCGCCTTGCTGCCCCAGCTGGCGGAGCAGCTGGATCTGGATCCGGCGGTGACGGTCAACATTGGCACCCTGGACCATTTTGCCGGCATGATCGGCACCGGCAACATCCAGCAGGGAACCATCAGCGAATCGACAGGTACTGTTGTTGCCCTGGCCACCATGGTGGATCATCCCGTTTTGTCCCAAGAACGCATTCCCTGTCATTACGGCCCTTTCCTGGACAGCTACGTCCTGCTGCCGGTCAGCGAAAGCGGCGGCGTGTGCCTGGAATGGTTCCGGGACCAGTTTGCCTCCGACCTGTCTTATGCGGACTTGGACCGCCTGGCCCAAGCACGCAAAAAACCGGCGGACATCCTCTTTTTGCCCTACCTGACCGGCGTCAACTCACCGGACTATAATGCTGATGCCAAGGGCGTCTTTTACGGCGTCCGCCTGCCCCATGACCGGGGCGACTTTGCTGCAGCGGTCATGGAGGGGGTGGCTTACGTCCTGAAAAGAAACCTTGACGCCCTGGATCGCCTGGGTCTGCCCACCCAGCGGGTGATCACCACGGGTGGCGGATCTAAATCCACCTTCTGGTGCCAGGCCAAAGCCAACCTGACCGGCGTGGCCTTTTCCGTTCCGGAGCAGACTGAAGCCGCCTCATTGGGCTGCGCCCTGATCGGGGCTGTGGCCTGCGGCATCGTGGCTGATTACCAGGCGGGTGTGGACCAGTGTGTGGCCATGAAAAAAACCTATCAGCCGGAGGCGGATACAGGGTATGACCGTCAAGTCCGCCGCTATGACCAGCTTTACACCTGTATGGAGCCCTTCTTCCAGATGGACGCCCAGGAAAATCAGGCCTGAGCGCAGGCCCTGACGTACTGGATAAGCGAGCGGGTGGCCACCCGCTCGCTTGCTTGTTTGTGCGCGGCTGTGTCTACTCACAAGAGCAGCTTGATTCCATGGGTGGTTGGCGTATCATGGTAACAGATCAACACAAGCGGGAGGACCAACATGTTTCACATTGCCCTTGCAGAATTCAAGCATGAAACCAACACCTTGTCTGCTCAAAAAGCAGACTTGGACCGTTTTCAGGAACGCAGCTTCTGGACCGGCCCGGCCGTACGCCAGCAGCGTTTTCAAACAGGCACCGAAATGGGGGCCTTTTTCGATGTTTTAGAGCCGGAAACGGACGTGGTGCTGCAACCACTGCTGGCAGCCAACGCCATGCCGTCCGGCCCGGTGACCGATCAGGTCTTTGACCTGGTCTTGAAGCAGATCTTGACCGGGCTTGAACACATGC
>CAYXIM010000046.1:0-14948 GCA_964465385.1 uncultured Oscillospiraceae bacterium | reverse complement strand
ATGCGCGAACGGTCTGATTCAGAAAGCACACGTCCTATCAAGGTATTGTCCTCCTTGGCTTTGGTTTTTAGCCAGCACCGGCTCCATCAAAAAGAGTGGCTGCGTTGTCATAGAAGATGGCTTCGATGTCCTTGTCTGACAGCTGAGACAGATAGGCTGCTTGCTGGACAGCCAGCAGGTTTTCCAGTCCCACATACATTAAATCAGGCAGAGGGGCTGGGCGCTCCAAGGCCAGGTGATCTTCTTCCAGCCATAAAAACCCGTCAGATACAGAAACACATTTTCCACGGATCAGGGAAATAGGAAAATCACTGCCCCACAAGACCCGGCCAACCCCTAACTGGCGGATGATCTCAACCATGGCCGGAGATTCACACACGGCAGACAAATCAACATACGCATTGGGGTAGTCGGCCAGGTGGCGGATGCTGTCAATAGCCGTCCAGGCAGCAAAGCTGCGGGCACAATGGGCCAGGATCAAACGGGCCCGCGGGTACTTGCGGCACATGCGCTGGATGTAGGCTAGGTTGCCCGGATCTGCCAGGGCCCGGTCTTTGACCATGTGAAGGGTGATGCAAAGGCCCCGGTCATCGGCTACCTGCCAGGCGGCTTCAGGCAGGTAGGCATCAATGTCCTGCTGCCAGGTCGGTTTTTCTTTGGCGGCTAGGTGATAACATTTGAAACCCTTGATATTGGGATGCACCAGCTGGGCTTCCAGGGCATCAACCGTATCCTCTGGCAGGACAAACACCTCACCGACACAGTCCGGGTGTGCGTCCAACTGCTCCTTGAGAAAAACAGTGGCGGCTTGCCGGTAACCGTTTGACAAGTCGACCATGGTGGCATCAGGCAAGCTGACGATGTTGAGGCGAACGTGTTTGTTCGCCCCGTAGAGGGGGCCTTGCAATTCGTGGAAGGTGGATACCGTCACCTTTGATCCACAGCGGCGAAACACAGATTCTGGTGTAGCCATGGTGGGCGCAAACGAACAGTCATAGAGGTGAGCGTGTACGTCGAAAATGGCATCGGGCACAAAAGATCCAAGGCGTGCCAAGCCTTCAAGATCTTTGGGTGAAAGTGGAAATTGTGCTTGGGACAAAGTAAACCACTCCTTTTCTATCAACCTTTGACACCACCAACGGTAATGCCTTTGATAAAATATTTCTGGAAATAAATAAAGATAATGATCATGGGTACAGCAGACAAGGTCGCCCCCGCCATCTGGTAACCCACATAGGAAATTTTCTCCTGAGAGAGGAAGGCGATGGCAATGGGCATGGTTCGCAGGGCTTTGGAGGTCAACATGATGTTTTGCCAGACGAAGTCATTCCAGCCGGTAATAAAGCTGAAGATGCTCAGGGCGCCCAGAACCGGTTTAGACAGAGGCAAAATAATCTTCACAAAAATGTTAAGCTCACTGGACCCATCGATTTGAGCTGCCTCAATCAGCTCATTGGGCAGGGTGCTCATAAATTGTTTGCACAGAAAAACACCAAAGGCTGCGTTGAGGCTGGTCAAGACGACACCGATCAGCTTGTTATGCAGGCCCAAAGTGTTGGCCACCAGAAAATTGGGCACCATGAGAATTTGTCGAGGCAGCATCATGGTGGCCAGCAAGATGGAAAACAAGAGACCCTTGCCCCAAAAGTCTTTTTTGGCAAAGGCATAGCCACCGGTTGAGGCAATGATAATCGTCAGCAGGGCGATCATCAGGCTGATGTAGACGCTGTTGGCGTACCAGGTGGTCAGATCCAGGTTTTGAAAGACATATTGGTAATTGGTGGTGACCAGTTTGAAGGGATTCATGTCAATGGGGATGACAAACAGGGCCATGTTGGGCTTGAGGCTGCCGACAAACATGACGTAAAAAGGCACCAGGCAAAGCAGGATGCCGATCAACAAAAAGAACAAGGCAACCTGCTCCCCCAGGCTTTTGGCTTTAAAACGATGTTTCTTCATAATACGGCCTCGCTCAATATTGGATATCTGATTTGGTGAGTTTGAACTGGAAGGTGGCGAAGATGGCAATGATCAGGAACAGGACAATGCCCATGGCTGATGCATAGCCGTATTTGCTGTATTCAAAGGCATTTCTGTAAATCATCAGCAAAATGGTTGTGGTGCCAAATTCCGGTCCCCCTGCTGTCAACAAGTAAGGAACAGCGAAGATTTGCAAGTTGGCAATGGTGGTGGTGATCAGGACAAAAGTGGTTGTGGGCTTCAGCAGGGGCAGGGTGATTTTAACAAATTTAATCCACTTGGAAGCCCCGTCGATGTCCGCCGATTCATAGTACATGATTGGGATATTGCCCATGGCTGCGCTGTACAAAATGATGGGCTGTGAAACCGTGAACGTGAGCACCAAAAGGGAAACCAGCGGCAAGGCCAGGTTAACATCCCCCAGCCAGTTCAGCCGCTGTACACCCAAAAAATCGGTGATGGTCGCAGACAGGCCGTATCCGGGGTTGAAAACCCATTTCCAAACGATGACCAGGGCGACCTCGCTGACAATGGCGGACAGGTAGAACGCGATTTTGGTCGCTGATTGCAGGTGTTTGGTGCGATTGTGTATGGTGTGCGCCACCCACAGGGAGAAGATGACGGTGCTGGGCAAAATAATGGCGACCATTTTCAAGGTCGCAAGAATGGAGCGAAGAAATTTGGCATCGGATAACAGGTTGCGGTAATTGGCCAGGCCAACAAAGCTTTTGTTCACATAGTCAAAACTTAAAAAAGAGACGCTGAAACCATAGGCAAACGGGAAGACGACAAAAACCGCAAAAACCAGGAGCCAGGGGGTTAAAAAGAGGTAGCTGACGGCATTGTTTTTCAGCTTTCGTTTTGTTTGCGCGTTCAAAGGCACCACCTTGTCTTTTTTGGAGAGGATCTCTCAGCCTGCCGCGAGCAAACTGAGAGATCCAGCCAGACGGTTTAGAGTTTAATGTTTAAAGCGCTTTTATTGTTCAGCCAAGATGTCATCGATGCTGGCTTTAAACTGGTCCATGGCTTCTTGCGGGGATTTGGTTCCGTTAAAGACTGCCTGCAGCTCCGGGTAGAAGGTGCTTCTGATTTCCAGCCAATAGGGTTCGAGCACGCCAAAATCTGTGACCGCATATTTTCCGGTCCATTCGGCCAGAAGCGGAACCATAAGCTGGAAGTTGGGGTCGGTCTGGGGAACGGTCAGGTTTTGCAAGGAGGGGGAGTTGCCGGTCAACGAGCACAACTCGATCTGGAAGTCGGTGTCTTCAATGTAATGGCGCATCAAGGCTTTACCGCCCTCAAGTTTGGCTTGATCTCCTTCATTTTGGAACAAAACCATGGTGTTTGCACCCCAGCTGGCCACACGCATGTCTCGTTTGCCATCTGGTGTCGGCATGCCATAGGCTTCGTATTCGGGACATTTTTCAATGGAGCCATCTTCTTCCATCTGGCGCAGCACCTGTGCCCAATAGAAGGGGTTGCCATCGACGGTGGTCACAATCTTGGAGCTGAACACCATCGGTTCGTGGTCTTCGCTCTTGAGGGTGGCCGCACCGGGGGCTGCGATGCCTTCATCGACCAGCCGTTTCAAAAGCTCGATAATTTCAACGTTGGCGGCTTGATTGGCCACACTTTCGGTGTGGTCATCGTTGAGCAAGCCGCCGCCATTGGACAGCATCATGCTGTAATAACCGATGTCAGAGGTTGGCGATCCGGCATAGAGGGCGACCGCATAGATGCCCTGGTCTTTTCCGGCATCCGATGTTGCTTTCAAAAAGTTGTAGAAATCATCAAAGGACCAGCTGACCTTGTCTTCGGGGAGCATGTCATAGGTGCCCAGATCTTTGGCAACGGTTGCGTTGACGCCGATAATGGTGGCGTTCATGGCCGCAATGGACAGGATGTAGTTCTTGTCTTCAAACAGCCCGATTTGCAGCAGACCAGGGTAGAAGCGATCCCGGTAGGCGTCGATGACATCGCTGATGTCAGCCAGAACACCTTTTGCCGGCAAAGCAGCTGTTCGGGCTGTACCATCGATGTAAAGGTCAGGCGTGGTTTTGGTTCCCAGGGCAATCTGCAGCTTTTCAGGGCCGCCTTCCCACGTCAGCATTTCCACGTTGATGGAGACACCAGGTTCACTCTCGTTGAGGCCTGCGATCAAGTCATCGGTCAACATAGACTCAAAATTGTCGGTCAAGGGCATGGCCCACATGACCAGGTTCGCTTCCAGATCGCCGCCACCGTTTCCACTTTCCTGCGGCTTATCTGTTCCAGGTGCTGTGGTTTGATCTGGCGTTTCCGGTCCTTTGGTTGGTTCTTTTCCAGCATCACAAGCGCTGATCAGCGAGGCTACCAGCAACAATGCCAGAATCAAGGCCAAGGCTCTTTTCATGTTTCCTCCTCCTTATCTGGTGGATGGTCTCAATGAAAAATCGAAACCCACGTTGATTCACATGCGGACGGTGTTTTAAATAAAAGATTTGCGGGAACGTCTCCTGATGCTTTGCAACAGGAGGAACGGTTGACTAGACGCATGACGCGTTGCTTCAGTTCGCCTTCAGTTAACAACACATCGAGGCCCTGTGTCAAGACAGTCAACATCTTGTATGCGCCTAAACGCCTGTGTTGCAGACAAACCGGCAACCGTTTTTAAGGGTCCATGGCAGGGGCCAGGTTTTTTGGCTATAATGAGGAACAGCCTGACCAAACGCGTTCAGAAAGGGAAAAAATGTGCTGGGAGTCATTGTAAATGCAGCAGCCATCGTTGTGGGTTCATTGCTTGGCCTTTTGATGCGAAAAGGGATCCGGGAGTCTTTTCGACGAACCATCCTGGATGTGATCGCCCTGTCAGTTGTGGTGATCGGTATCATCAGCGCCATCCAGACCCGCATGGTTTTGCTGATGGTGATCAGCCTGGTTTTGGGCAGCTTGCTGGGAGAGGCCATCCGCATTGAAGACCGCCTGAACCAGGGCGGCCTGTGGCTGGAACGTCGCCTGGTTGGCGAAGGCAATGGCCTGGCACGTGGTTTTGTGTCGGCCAGTTTGATTTTTTGTGTGGGGTCGATGGCCATCATTGGCTCCATTGAAAGTGGCTTGAGCGGCCAGCATGCCACGCTCCTGGCAAAGGCTGTTCTGGACGGTGTTTTTTCGATCTTCTTCGCGTCAACCATGGGGATCGGCGTGGCTTTTTCAGCCATCCCTGTCCTCATCTACGAAGGCATCCTGACACTTTCTGCTGCCGGGATCAAGCCGCTGTTTACGGATGCGATGGTTTTAGAGCTAACGGCTGTGGGTGGGGTGCTGATTCTGGCCATCGGCCTTAACCAGTTGCGCCTGACCAAACTGAAAATTGGCAACTTGTTGCCATCTTTGCTTGTCCCGCTCTTGTACTTTATTGTGCAACGGGTCTTTTTTCCACTGGGCTGACGGCCTGTTAACCGGTGAACAGCTGAACCCAGTACAGGCGCCCGTCTTCCCCCTGAAAATAACCGATGGTCACCAGCTTAAATTTAGAAGCCACCATGTTTTTCAAATGACCTTCTGACGCCTCCCAGGCATCGATGACCTGTGAAACGGAGCAGCCGGCTGAGAAGTTGGCGATGTTTTCGCCAGCGGTGCTATAGCTAATGCCTTCTTCATTCAAGGCGCTGGCAAAGACAGAACCGTCTGGTCGGGTGTGGGAAAAAGAACGGGCAATTTCCCGGGCACGTGTTGCCGCAGCCTTTTGCATGCCCTTGTTACCGTAGGCCAAGGCAGGTTGGCCGTGTTTTTGCCGCACAGCGTTGGTTGCCCGGAACATGTCGTCGATGCGGGCCGCCTGGTTGTCGGGGGGTGTTGTGGGCTGTGGGCTGACACCGGGGGTTGCTTGCGTTGTCGGGCTTGGTTCAGGTTCAAGGCTTGGGCATTGTGTGGGCAGGGGGGTTGGAGAAGGCAAGGGTGTCGGTGCCACCGTGGGCTTGGCCGTTGGGGTGGGCTCGGTTTTTGGGCGGGTGGCTTGAACCGAAGGAGCAGGGGTGTGCTGCGTGTCGGCGCTGGTTTCGGTTTGTGTCTCTTGGAGACACGATGTCTGCCCGGTTTGACGCTGGCTTGGCTGTGGAGATGGTTGTGTCGTTATCACCGTGCGCGTTTCCTGCACATCTTCGGTTTCTTGCTCTGAGAGCGGCAAAGACGGGGCCCGTGACGCCACAAGAGCACCGTCGGGCTCAGCAGGCTCGACCGTTTCAGGCGTGATGGAGACCCATTGACAGCCAAACAGGGAAAGGCAGCAGACAAGCGATAAAACCAGGATGCTCCGGCGCAACATCCTCACACCCTTTCTCACGTGGGGTATCTGCATTGTAGCAAGAACAGATGTGCTCTTCAAGTGTAAAGAGAAACGGGACAGTGTCAACTTGTTCTCGGTTTGAGCCAGAAGCAAACTCCCATTGTTCGGATCATACTGCAAGGCCCCCTTCTGTGATGGCCTTGTACAAGCGATACTGGGCACTGGACCTGTGGCTGGTCTGAAGCGGCCTGGATTCGTCGTACCCCTCGAAAGAAAGCCGTTCCCTCAACGTCCTGGTCGGACGGATTGCTCGCTCGCGCCCCACACTTACGTTTCCGGGCTCGATACAGCCACCGTTGAGCACATGGACCCGCAAGCCGTGAGCGACCGGCAGTTGGGACAAGTCAAATAGGCAGTTGTTTGCGCCTGAAAACAGCGACCGATGCCGCAAACAAGAGGACGATCAACACGGCGTAAGTGATGAAAAGTGATGCCACATGGCCATTTTTGACCAGGTCTACCGGGTCAAACCAGCCATAGGGAGACGCTTTTTTGACACATGCCACCGACTCTGATAAGCCGCCGATCATGAGCATCAACAGGAAGAGGGTGGAAAGCCCGCCGCCTGCGCCCACTGCCCGGGCTGATGTGTTGAAGAGGCAGGAAAAGAAGAAACAGACCATCATGACCGTCTGGTTGGCCAGCAAGGTGGCCAGGTTCAAGCGGAAAAAAGCCGCCTGATCAAGCAGGCCCGGGTGCAGCCAGGACGCCAGCACAAGCCCGGTTCCAAACAAGGCCGCAAAGAGCAAGGCCTGGGACAAGAGGGCGTAGACCCCCTGGGTGACCACCAGCCGCACCCTGGATGTGGGCGTTGCCAGGAGCTGGGCAAGCGAACGGTCATCCACCAGCTTGGCCATGAGGCGGTTGCACACGATGATGCTGTAGACCAGTGGCAAAGCAAACATCAGCAGGCCGTAAAGCCAGCTGGCCAGATAAGACGTCAAATCGGTGATGCGGGTTGAAAAACCGACAAGCCCCAGCAGGTCTTCTGGAAAAAAGGCGATCATGTCTTCGAGGGCTTGCAGGTCATCTGGTTGGAAGACAAACAGGATGGTCACCAGGTACATAAGCAGGACCCCCAGGAAAACAAGCCACAAGGTGGCGTGTCGTCGGGCTGTGGCTTTCAAAAGTGGCAGGCTCATGGGTCCTCCTGCTTGCTGAACAGGTGCAAAAACAACCCTTCCAGGTTTTGGGTCTGGACTTCAAGATCTGTGATCGGGTAGCGGGCCATGAGCCCGATCAACGCATCCAGCTGTTCACCCGTCGCAAAAACCTTGACCCGCTGGCCTGGCAGCCAGGTGACCGGTCCAAAGGCGGATGCAAGATCCTGCCCCAGGGCTTGGGCCTGGCTGGATGTTAAGATGTATCCCTTGCGGCGTTGTCCTTGCAGGGTTTGCACATCGGACTGGCGGATCAGACGACCGTCCTTGATCAGTTGGATCTGGTCACAGGTCCGTTCGACTTCTTCAAAGCGATGGCTGGACAAGAGGATGGTCTTGCCCCGTTTCTTTTCTTCGAGCAGCAATGCGACAAACCGGGCCTGCATCAGGGGGTCCAGGCCGCTTGTGGGTTCATCGAGAACCAGCACAGCAGGATCGTGCTGGAAGGCGGCGACGATCCCCAGTTTCTGTTTCATGCCTTTGGAAAAATGGCGGATCTTGCCATGTGGATCCAGTTCAAAGCGCTCCAGCAGTGCCTTTTCACGGCCACGGTTTTTCAGCCGTCGCATCTGGCGCATCAGCGAAAGAAAGGACGAGCCGCTCATCCCGTCCGGAAAAGCCATTTCGCCTGGCACATAGCCCAAGAACCGTTGCACCTGCCAGGCCGCCTTGAAGCAATCCAGACCCTTGATCTGGCAAAGGCCGTGGTCCGGTCGCATGAAACCCATCAGAGCCCGTATGGTTGTTGTTTTTCCGGCACCATTGGGTCCCAGGTAACCGCAGATCTGACCGGGCTGGACTTTAAAGGAGATCTCAAAAACACCTTTTTTATTGGGATAGGTGACTGTGAGCTGCTCAACATGGATCATGGCTGTCTCATTGGTCCGGCTGCTGGAAGGGCCCTGGTGTCCCTTTGCTTTTTCTTTTGTGTTTGGGCAGGTGAAAGGGAAAAAACGGCTCTCCCGTGGCCAGGGTGACCTGGTTGCGGGTATGGCCGCGCAGCTCCCAGACATGGATGGTCCGTTGCCAACGGTCATAGTGCGTTTCAAAGGCCTGGACAAAGGCCGGGTCATGCACGGGCAACTGGTTTTGCTTTAAAAGCTGCATGGTCTGCTCGGGATCCAGGATGCGCCGGGCGTCCAGGGCCAGCTGCACCATGAGGTCATCCAGCGCTTGGGGGTGGGGCAAGAGGGGTGCGATAACCGCTTTCAGCGCCTGTCGGGCGAGCCGGTCACCCGGATCGTATCCTGTTTGGGCCAGCTGCAGGATCAGCTCCTGGCCTGGCAGGCTGCAGGGTTTGTCAAAAGTGGCGTTTAACAGGTTTCTGGCTTCATATGGATCCAGGACCTGGTCGAAAAGTTCATCGCCTATCACCGTAAACGAACGGTCAAACGCAGCCAGCTCATCCAGAAAAATGCGTGCTTTCTGAGGCGTGATTTTTTCTGCATGGTGCTGGTTCCAGACGGCAACAAACTGATCCACCTCATACGCCCCGCACAGGACAGCCAGGGCCTTGACATACCGGGACCGCTCCAGGTTGCGGGCGTTTTTGGACAAAAAAGCTGGATCTGCTAAGGCCTGCTTCAAGAGTTTGACCAGTTCGACCGGCAAAACCAGGTGATAGCTTTCCTGGTGATAAAAGAGGAAGACAAAAAAGAGGCTTCTGAACTGCATCATGGCTGCTGCCATGTCCTGGGTCAAGGGGACCGGCTCTTGTTGGCTGCCGGCCGCCTGCTTGAGAAAAGCCAGCTGGTCAGCAGAACAAAGGTAGAGCACGTGTCGAAACCGCTCGCGGATCTCCAGCAGCGTCTGCGCCTGGTTGGTGGGGTCGTGGACATCGCCCGGGCCCGGCGGGTTGGGTGAACGGTCCAGGCAATCTGCCAGGTGTTCTTGTGGCGTGCCAGAGATGGCCCCCAGATCCTGCAGGGGCTGGCAGGCTGTTTCCAGAAGGATCACTGGAGCACCTCTCTTTCGGATCAGGGTCTGGTCCTTGCTTTTATTTTAACATGGATCGCGCCATGGGGTTGAAAAGAATCTTTTTCAAGACGATTTGCTGCTGTTTTCGCCTCGGCCTGTGACAGGGTCAAGCGCCGTGTGCTATGATAGGCGCTGATCCACAGAAAGGAGCCGACCATGCGCCCATGCCCGGAATCCCGCTTTGCCTTCCAACAGACCTTACCGGTCCTGGTGGGTTATCTGTTTCTGGGGGTTGCTTTTGGCCTGATGTTGCAACATGCCGGTTACCATGCCGGCTGGGCTTTCCTGGCCAGCCTGGTCATCTATGCCGGCTCCATGCAGTTTGTGCTGGTGAGCATCCTGGCCACGGGCATGAGCCTGCCGACGGTCCTGTTGATGACCTTGTCCATCAACAGCCGGCACTTTTTTTATGGGCTTCCTTTTTTACAGACCTTCCGAAAAATGGGCCGGCGGCTTTGGTACATGGTTTTTTCACTGACCGATGAGACCTACGCCTTGCTTTACGGCGTGCGCATACCTGAAGGGCTTTGTCGAAACAAGGTTTATTTTCGCATAGCCCTCTTCAACCACATCTACTGGGTTGCCGGCTCAACCTTGGGGGCTTTGGTTGGAGAATTGATTCGCTTCAACCTGACCGGGATTGACTTCGCCATGACAGCTCTTTTCACGGTCATTTTGGTTGAGCAATGGCTGAGTGGCGCACGGGCCGCCCGCCTGTCTGTGCTTCTTGGCCTGTTCACAGCAGTGGTGGCACGCCTGGTCTTGGGACCAGACCGCTTTGTCCTGCCTTCGCTGGTGGTCATGTCGGTGGTGTTGATCCTCTTGCGCCCGCACCTGCTGCCAGCCAGCGAAGAGGAGGCTGCATCATGACCGGCTGGGCTGCAGGCGCAACCCTTGCGGCCGTTGCGCTGGTCACCTTTTTGACCCGGGCTCTGCCCTTCTGGGTTTTCCGCAACCAAGACCGGCCATCACGTGTCTTGACCGATCTCAACAGGCTGCTGCCACCGGCAGTTATCGCCATTTTGGTGGTCTTTTGCTTGCAGGCGATCCGTTTTCACAGCTGCGGCAGCTGGTTGCCCCAGCTGATCAGCCTGTCCCTGGTCGTGCTGCTACACGTCTGGAAACGCAACAACATCTTGTCCATCGGTGTTGGAACCGTGGTCTACATGCTGCTGGTCCAGGGGGTCTTTCAGGTTTAGAAAAAGAGATTTAAAGGTTTCACACAACCATTGAACGGATAAACCGATCAAACGTACCGCTTGATCAGAACAGAAGGATGCAACAGCAACCATTAGACCAAGCTTTGCTGCAGTATCAGAACGATCCGGCCAAACGGACGGACACCCCACCAGGTGATGTTGCAGATCGATCCCTTGCCTGAAGCACTGTGGCAAGACATGATCAATGCCTCGTACGGTTACATCGAATCCTTGGCAGACCTGTTGGACGGTGCTTTCCCGACAGCATTGGCAGAACTCTTTACAGAGACAGAAAAGGGCCTTTTCCCCACGCCTCAAGAGATCCACCTGTCATGCAGTTGTCCTGATCAGGCCCACTTGTGTAAGCACCTTGTAGCTGTTTTGTATGGCATTGGTGCTCGACTGGACCATGATCCGGGTTTGTTTTTTATCTTGCGCGGTGTTGCTGTTTCAGAGCTGATCAGTGGTGCACTGGATGAGGCCAGCGATCAGCTCCTCAAAGGGGCCGGTCAAAGAAGCGGCCGTGTGCTGCTCGATGACGCTGTAACCGATTTATTTGACCTGGATCAGCCTGGAACCTGAGACAATCAGGCAACTTTCAGCAAGGTATCGTCGTTAAAGACCAGGCTTCCATAAAGGAAGAGGACCTGGGTGTTTTTGTCAACATCAAGCAGGTTGGCGGCGGAAGTGCTGTCCATGTAGCGCAGGTCAACCAGGAAGATGGTTCGGTAGCCGGCAGACAGGAGCGGTGCCAGGCTGCTGGCAAAAGAATCGCGAAAGACCACCAGGGTGCGTTCGTCAGGCGCCTGGGGGTTATCCAGGCGGACCAAGGCCTGGGGACCGCCTAAAAAGAGGCTGTAAGGATCCAGGCTGTTAAACAGGTCAGCGTCGTAAAGGGGCAGGTCCTGCCAATTGCCGGTTCTCGGGTCATACGTTTGTGCCCTGGTCTGCCGGATCTGTTCATGGCTGAGGACAAACAGGTCTTCGGCAGGCAGTGGCAGGGCGAACTGGCCGGCATAGGCACCCCTGAACGGCTGGTAAAGGGTTTGGTCAAATGGGGTATCCGGACCGTCAAAGCCCAGATAATCTTGCAAGCGGTCCACCACACCGGCCAGGGCCTCCTGGCGCCAGTGCAGGTCGGTTTTGTAATAGGAAAACGCATCCAGCTGGCCCTGGATGGATACCAGCGTCGCCCGATCGGTCAGGTGGGTTTGCAGCAGGTTTTCCAGGGCCTGGTCGTCAAAAACAGGAAACCAGCGTGCTTGCGTCAGGTAAGCGCCCTTGTCGGGGATGGGACAAACGAAGATGGCGGTGGTGTCATGCAAGCCGGCAATCAGGCGGTTGATCTTGTCGATGGTTTTGATGGCGGCTTCTTCTTTTAACGGTGTGGCCTGGAACAAAAAGCCGCGGTGGTAGATCAGGCCTTGGTGTTGAGGCTGCCCGAAGAGCCCGTAGCGGATAGCCGCTGTGGCGGTGCGCCAGTGGTCACGCCAGGGAAATTGATCCAGCAGGTAGCTTTCCCACTGCGTCATGGCCTGGCCGGAGAAAACCTGCTTCAGGCCCAACGTCGGCCTTGTTTGCAGGGGTCTTCGCTCGCTTTGGGACAAGGGCTGATCTGGGATAAGGATATGAGCCAAGATCAGGGCCAGGACCAGGACGGCCACCACCACGAGGGTTGTCAGGTTTTTTCGAAGGGTCATGGGCTGTCTCCTAAAAACGAAAATAGAGGAAGGGGTTAAAGGACCCGTCCACCAGAAAGGCTGTTGAAAGCAGCAGCAAGAGGGCTGTCAGCAGGGCCAGAGGCAGGCGGTCGATCCTGTTTCGGATCCAGCGGGCCGGCAAAGGGGTTGCGCCCACCAGGGCAATAAGCAGCGGAACAGCAAAGCCTCTCAACACATACAGGGTTTCTGGGGTCACCCAAGGCAGGCCCTTGAGGCCGAAGAGACCAGAAAAATCCGAACGGGCACCGGCAAGGCCATCTGCGTTAAAAAGCACAAAACCCAGCACAACCAAAAGGAAAGTCGAGCTGTGGGCCCAGAAGGGTCCGGCCTTTTGCGGCAGCTGGCCCAGCCAGGTTTTTTCAAGCAAGAGCAGCAAGCCGAAATAAAGGCCCCAAAGGACAAAATGCCAGTCGGCTCCGTGCCAAAGGCCTGTCAAACACCAGACCAACAGGACGTTTCGCACCCACAGGATGCGTGTCGGGGTCCGGTTGCCGCCCAGGGGGATGTAGACATAATCGCGAAACCAGCTGCCCAGGGTCTGGTGCCAGCGGCGCCAGAAGTCACTGATAGACCGGGCGCAGAAGGGGTGGTCAAAATTTTCCGGAAAATCAAAGCCAAAGAGCCGGCCCAGGCCCACCGCCATGTCGCTGTAAGCTGAGAAATCAAAATACAGCTGCAGGGAGAAAGCCAAGGCATAGAGCCAGTAAAAGAGTACGCTTGGGTTTTGTGCGGCACGAAAGGCAGCCACATATTCACCCAAAACGTTGGCCAGCAACACTTTTTTAGACAAGCCAAGCACGAAACGCCGCAGCCCGGACGCGGCGCCGGAAACGCTGTGACGACGCAATGCCAATTCGTTTTCCACTTGGGCATAGCGGACGATGGGGCCTGCGATCAGCTGCGGGAACAAACAAACAAAGGTGGCCAGGGTGGCCAGGTTTTTCTGGGCCCGGACACGGCCCCGGTAGACATCGATTGTGTAGCTCATGGTCTGGAAGGTGTAAAAACTGATGCCGATGGGCAACCTGACCTGTGGCAAGGACAGGGTAAGGCCAAAAACGGCATTCAGGCTGCCGGTAAAAAAGGCGGCATACTTGAAAAAGCCCAACAAGGCGATGTTGATTACCAGGGACGACACCAGCAGGGCCTTGGCCCGGCCAGGCTTGTGGCGGTTGGCTTCGATCAGGAGGCTGTGCAACCAGTCCGAGCAGGCGGATACAAGCAGCAAGGCCACGTAAACCGGCTCCCCAAAAAAATAAAAGAGCAGGCTTGAGGCCAGCAGCACGTGGTTCTTGAAGCGGTCTGGGACAGCGTAGTAGACAGCTAGGACCGCTGGCAGGAAGCCATAGAGAAAACTGATGCTGGAAAAAAGCACGTCGTTTTAAAGTTCTGATGACTTGAAAAAGACGTCCGGTTCCGCGGTATCCGGTCCGGCCAGCGCCACAAAGCGTTCGGCCATCTGCCGGGCTGTGTCATCATCGGATGAAACCAGCAGCACATAAGGACCGGAATCGGCAACAAACACCTGATCAGGGATGACGCAGATCCAGCGGTAGGGGTCAAAGCGTTCGGCAATGGCTTCTTTGGCCTGGCTGGCTGCTGCCTGGTCTACGCACTGGAGGATCACAACCAGATGGGGATTGACGGAAATGGCCGCCTGCGAAGCCTGGCCCTCCTGGACCCATGCAGCCAGTTCCTGGGAGGTCAGGCCCGTGTAACTTGCCACGTTATCGTTGGTGATGGGTTCATCAAAGGTTTCAAAATCAAGCGCATCCAAGAGCTGTGGCATCAGCTCGGCGGCAGAGCCAGAAAGCGTTGTGTCAGGTGCCGCCGATGTTTGGCAGGCTGACAGGCACAAGAGCAGGCTTACAAGGATGGATACCAGGGTTAATGGTCGTTTCATAAAACACCTCTATGTTTGGATTAGAAAACGGATGTGGGATCCGCTTCCACACGCTTAGACGCCAGGAAAACAAAAAAGTTCCCTCGTCAGGTCTTCCAAACAAAAGAGGTGTTTTCAGGGTTTGGCTGTGGCCCTTACAAGGCATGCTGTCCGGGTTCATAATCACCCGGCGGATTGGACATCGAGATGGACAGGCGGTTCCAGCTGTTGATGGTGTTGATGAGAAACACCAGGTCCACATACTGCTTTTCTGAGAAATGCTGGCGGACCTGATCATAGAGCTCATCAGAAACACCGCCTTGAGCGATCAAGGTGACCGCTTCGGTCAAGGCCAGAACGACCCGCTCTTGCGGGCTGTAAAAGGGGGCTTCACGCCAGGCATTGAGCAGGTAGATCCGCTGTTCCGTTTCACCCAGGTGTCGCGCATCTTTGGTGTGCATGTCCAAGCAATAGGCACAGCCGTTGAGTTGTGATGCCCGGATCTTGATCAGTTCCATCATTTTTCGGTCAAAACCGGTTGATCGGGCATAGGCTTCCAACCGGGCCATGGCTCGGTAGGCGTCGGGGGCCGCCTCGGGGCCCTTGATTCGTTGTTTCATGGTTACGACCTCCTTGCCAACAAGGCTTATGTTTACAGGGTATCATCCTTTTTGGCTGCAAAAAAGAACGCAGGGTACAAAGACG
>CAYXIM010000045.1:0-15131 GCA_964465385.1 uncultured Oscillospiraceae bacterium | reverse complement strand
TGCGAGATTTGGGGCAGGATATCTTGACCTTGCCCGGATCGGGAGCGGCTGGCGGCATGGGCGGCGGAACCGTTGCCTTTTTTGGAGCCAGCCTGCAGCTTGGCATTGAGACGGTCCTGGACACGGTTGGTTTTGACCAGCTGGTTGAAGGCGCAGACTTGGTCGTGTCAGGAGAAGGCAAAATTGACCGCTCATCGCTGGGCGGCAAAGTGGTGATTGGTGTTGCCCGCAGGACAAAAGAAAAGCACATCCCGCTGGTCGCGCTCGTTGGCGACATCGGAGATGACCTTGAGGCCGTTTATGACGCTGGTGTTTGGGGTATCTTCAGCATCAACCGGGTTGCGATTCCGTTTGAACAGGCACGCAGGCGGGCGGCATCAGACCTGGCGCTGACCAGCGACAACCTCTTTCGTTTTCTGGCCGGCCTGGCTAATAACCGCGCTTAAAATCAACCACATGCGCCAGGGGTTCTTCGCGCACATAGCGGGCAAAGTTGTCGAGGATGAGCCGGTGAACCTGTGCCCGGATGTGTGGCAGGCCGTATCCGCCGGCAATGTGCGGCGTGATGACCGCATTGGTGATGCCCCATAAACGGTGCTGCGGCGGCAGCGGCTCGGGATCCGTGACGTCCAGGGCGGCACCGCGCAGGTGTCCGGCCTCCAGGCAATCGCACAAGGCTTCGGTGTCAAGGCTGCTGCCCCGGCCGACATTGATGAGCACTGCTGAAGGTTTCATGAGCCAAAGCCGTTCCCGGGTCATGAAATGCCGGGTCTGGCTGGTTTCAGGCAAGGCCATGGCCACAATGTCCGCACGCGGCAGCTGTTGATCAACTGCATCCGGCCCGTAGACTTCATCGACATTGGCCGGTCGGTCGGTCACCTGGCGCCTGATGCCGATGATGTGGTTGTCGAAGTTTTTAAGGTGCTTTGCAAAAGACAAGCCGATATCACCCAGACCGATGATCAGGGCTGTGGACTGGCTCAACGCTGCAATTTCGAATTCTTCTTTCCAACGTTGCTGGTTCTGATAATCCCGGTAGAGGTGCAGGTTTTTTTGCAGCATCAGCAAAACGGCCAGCATGTGTTCGCCGATGGCCGAACCGAAGATGCCGGGGGCATTGGTCAAGGTAACGCTTGCGGGAAACAAGGGTGACTGGACATAATGGTTGACGCCAGCCATGCTCAGCTGGATCCACTCCAGATCTTGGGCCTTGGACAGCCGATCCACAGGCACAAAGCCCAAAATAACCTGGCTCTGATCAATCAGATCTTGAGGCAGTTGCTTGCGATCCGCATAGGTGAAGCGGTGCTGTGGCCCCAGTGCTTCAAGCTCTTTTCGTTCGTCCGCCGTGAGGGGGATCAGGACAAGGATGTTTTTGGCTTCGCGCATGCCGCACCTCCACAATCAATGTAACCTTTATTGTATCATACAAGCGATTCTTCCCAAAGAGAAAGCCCGGCAGCTGCCGGGCTTTCGTGTCTGTTTGGCTTAGAGGGCCTTGAGCCGCTCCTCAAGGGCATCAAGCTGTTTGGCCAGTTTGGCCGGCAGCCGGTCACCGTAGAGGGTGTAGTTTTCACGAATAGAGGCGACCTCTTCCAGCCACTCATCGCGGTTGATGGCCAGCAGCTCCTGCATGGTTTCTTCAGACAGCTCCAGGCCGCTGGTGTCAATGGCGTCGGCGGCCGGCATGTAGCCGATTGCCGTCTTGATGGCTTCACCACGGCCGGAGACCCGGTCAAAAATCCAGGCCAGCACACGGCTGTTGTCACCAAAGCCCGGCCACAGGAAACGGCCATCATCATCCTTGCGGAACCAGTTGACATAGAAGATTTTCGGCAGCTTGTCGACAGCTGTTTTTTCACCGATCTCCAGCCAGTGGGCCAGGTAATCGCCCATGTGGTAGCCGCAGAAGGGCAGCATGGCGAAGGGGTCACGGCGCACCTGACCGATTTTATCGGAGATGACCGCAGCGGTGATTTCTGAGCCCATGATGGAACCCATGAAAATACCGTGTTCCCAGTCGAAATTTTCGTGGATCAAGGGGATGGTTGCAGCCCGTCTGCCGCCGATCAGGATGGCAGAGATGGGAACCCCGTTGGGGTCTTCCCACTCAGGTGCAATAGACGGGCTTTGGGCTGCGGGAGCGGTAAAGCGGGCATTGGGGTGGGCAGCCGGTGCCGTGCTGTCCGGCGTCCAGTCCTGTCCCTTCCAGTCAATCAAGTGGTCCGGGGCATCATGACCGATGCCTTCCCACCAGACATCTCCGTCATCTGCCAGGGCGGTGTTGGTATAAATGGTGTTGCGATCGATGGTTTTCATGGCGTTGGGGTTTGATGCGTCAGAGGTTCCAGGCGCAACGCCGAAGAAGCCGGCTTCCGGGTTGATGGCATACAACCGGCCGTCTTCACCGAATTTCATCCAGGCGATATCATCACCAATGGTCTCAACTTTCCAGCCGGGAAGTGTCGGAATGAGCATGGCCAGGTTGGTTTTGCCGCAGGCACTGGGAAAGGCCCCGGTGACGTATTTGACTTCTCCCTGGGGGTTGGTCAATTTCAAAATCAGCATGTGTTCGGCCAGCCAGCCTTCATCGCGGGCTTGGACAGACGCGATGCGCAGTGCAAAACATTTCTTGCCCAGCAAGGCATTGCCGCCGTAGCCGGAGCCAAAAGACCAGATGGTGCGCTCTTCAGGGAAGTGGCTGATGTATTTTTGCTCCATGGGCGCACACGGCCAGGGCACATCGGTTTCTCCCGCTTGCAGTGGTGCACCGACTGAATGCAGGCAGGGCACGAACTCACCGTCTTCGCCCAGGACATCCAGCACCTTGTTGCCGATGCGGGTCATGATCCGCATGTTGACCACCACGTAAGGGCTGTCTGTGATTTCCACACCGATTTTGGCCATGGGTGAACCGATGGGTCCCATGGAAAAGGGGATAACGTAAAGGGTGCGGCCCTTCATGCAGCCATCATAAAGTGCTGTCATGGTCTTTTTGAGCTCAACCGGGTCAACCCAGTTGTTGGTGGGACCGGCGTCTTCCTGTTTGACAGAGGAGATGTAGGTTCGGTCTTCAACACGGGCCACGTCGGAGGCGTCGCTGCGGAAGAGCACACAGCCCGGCAGCTTATCCTGGTTGAGCCTGACTGCATTTTTGTTGTCTACCATCAGATCAAGCAGCTGTTGGTATTCTTCCTCAGAACCGTCACACCAGTGGATGCGATCCGGCTGACACAGTTTTGCAACTTCATCAACCCATTCTTGCAATTTTTTGTGTTTAATCATGAATTCGCTCCTTCCGATCATCCACATCCCGGAACCCTCGTACGTTGAATCGGATGATTTGATCTCTTTAACCTGTTGTCTGTATCGAAAAACAATACAGAATAGATTTTAACACAGATAGAACCAAGGTACAATAAGAAAAATGAGGCCCAAAAAAGGGAAAAAAAGGCCTGTTTTCTGCCTGTTTGGCGCAACGAGCGCTTGTTTTCACCGGCAAACGCATGAATGGTTTTTAAAACTTGCAAAAAGCAGGCTGCCCAGCACAAATCGATTGCCTGGCCCGATTCGTGGTAGAATACAAGAAAGACCATCCGCAAGACACATGCCACAAGGAGGATGACGATGAATTACAGGCCTTTGGGAAGAACAGGACTTTCGGTATCAGCTGTTTCACTGGGCACCTGGCAGCTGGGCGGTGGCTGGGGACAGCCGTTTGATGACCAGCTGGCCCAGCGGGTGCTTGAAACGGCGCTGGACCTGGGCATCAATTTTTTAGACACAGCTGATGTTTACAGCGCGCAGCAAAGTGAACGCGCAGTCGGGCGCATCATCCGTTCTCGTCCTGAAGCGGTGATTCTGGCCACCAAATGTGGCCGGCGGCTTGATCCGCATGTTGCGCCTGCTTATAACCTTGAGAACCTCAGCCGCTTTGTCGATGAAGCCCTGGTTAACACGGGCCTGGAAGCCTTGGATCTGATCCAGCTTCACTGCCCGCCTACAGATGTCTACTACCAGCAAGAAACGTTTGACGCGTTGGACACCTTGAAAAAACAAGGCAAGATCCGCCATTACGGCGTCTCTGTGGAACGCGTGGAAGAAGCCCTCAAAGCCATTGAATTTCCTGGTGTGGAAACCATTCAAATCATTTTTAACATGTTCCGGCTCAGACCAGCTGCTTTGTTCTTTGAGCAGGCTCAGAAAAAGCAGGTGGGTGTGATCGTGCGTGTGCCGCTGGCCAGTGGCCTCTTGACCGGGACCTTTAACCGGAACACCTCCTTTCATCCGGATGACCACCGCTTTTTCAACCGAAAAGGTGAAGCGTTTGACCAGGGGGAAACGTTCTCTGGCGTTGATTACGAAACAGGTCTGCAAGCGGTTGAACGTCTCCAGGCCCTCTTCCCGCAAGATTACACGCTGGCCCAATATGCCTTGCGCTGGATCCTCATGTTTGATGCGGTCAGCTGTGTTATTCCTGGTGCCAGCCGCATCGAACATGTTCAAAGCAATGTCCAGGCAGCCAAGATGCCGCCTTTGAGCGCAGCACAAATGGAAGGTGTGGTGTCTGTTTACGATGAACTCATTCGCCCCACGGTCCACCAGCGCTGGTAAGCCGGTAGACGATCCTATCCGGCGTTTTTTGGAAACGGTTGCCCTGCCGCCGGTGGTTCGGGTCCGCCAGCTTTTTGATGACAGCCAGCTTGAAGACCCGGCCGGACAGCTGCTGGACCAATTGACCGGCAAGCTGCCCGAGGACTTGACCGGCCAGCGTGTTGCCATCACCTGCGGCAGCCGCGGCATCGACAGCTACGCCCTGCTGGTGCGCACGCTGGTTTCATTCTTGAAAGAAAGGGGCGCCGAACCCTTTCTGATCCCTGCCATGGGCAGCCATGGCGGGGCTACTGCCCGGGGCCAGCAAGCCTTGCTGGCCCGTCTGGGCATCACAGAAGAAACAACCGGCGCGCCGGTCGTCTCTTCGATGCAGACCCGCCAAATCGGTCTCACGGCGGCTGGTCTGCCTGTTTATGCCGATGCCCGGGCCCTAGAGGCAGACGGCATTGTCTTGCTTAACCGCATCAAGCCCCACACCTCCTTTCGCGGCCCTTATGAAAGCGGTCTGGTTAAAATGCTGGCCGTCGGATTAGGCAAGCATGACGGCGCTGTGCAGACACATGCCTTGCGTTATGAGAACATGGCCGAAAACCTGGTGGCCATGGGGCGTGTGGCCCTGGACCGCCTGCCGATTCTGGCAGGCGTGGCAACCATCGAAAATGCAGCCGGCCGCGTGGCTTCGCTCCATGTCCTCAAGGGTCATGAAATATTGGCTCGGGAGCCTGAGCTTCTGGCGCTGGCCTGGTCCCGGATGGCCAGGCTGTATATCCAGACCATGGACGTCCTGATCGTAAACGAAATCGGCAAGGAATACAGTGGGACAGGCATGGACACCAACACCGTCGGCCGCTTCCACACACAAGCTGCCGGTGGTGGGCCCCAGACCATCAAATTGGGTGTTTTAAAGCTGTCGGAACAGTCGGGGGGCAACGCCAACGGCATGGGACTGGCGGATTTTGTGACCCGCAAGCTGGCCGACCAGGTGGATGAAACGGCCACTTACCTCAACACCTTGACCTCAACAGAGCCGTCCAGTGCCCGTCTGCCACTGGTTCTGGCCGATGACCGGCTGGTTTTTCAGGCCTGTGTCAAGTTGTGCGGCCAGCAAACGCTTGACAAGGTCCGCCTGGTGGTCATCCAGAACACGCGGGCGCTGGATGATGTGCTCATGTCCCCAGCCGCCCTTCAGGCGGTCGATCAACCAGACCGCATCCAGGTTCTAAGCCAGCCCTTCGCCCTGCCTTTTGATGCAGCGGGTGGCTTTCAAGCCTGGGCGTGACCGGCTGGGGCGAAGCCCCTTCCAGCCTTTAAACAGGAGGATGCCATGAAAATCGTGATTGTCGGCGATGGCAAGGTTGGTTACACCCTGGCCGAAAACCTGGCCAAAGAAGATCACGACCTGACCATTGTCGACAAAAGTGCTGAAGCCCTGCAGCGCGCCCAGGACCAGTTGGATGTCCTGTGTGTTCAAGGCAGCGGTGTCAGCGCCAAGGTGCTGATCGAAGCCGGTGTCGGCCAGGCAGACCTGTTGCTGGCGGCCACATCACGGGATGAAACCAATATGGTTTGTGCACTGACCGGCAAAAAACTCGGCGCCAAGCGCACGGTCGCCCGAATCCGGGATCCAGAATATGCCAACGAATGGTCGCTTCTGCGAAACGAGCTGGATATCGACATGGTCATCAACCCCGAACAGGCAGCCGCCCTTGAGATGGTTCGGCTGATCCAGTTTCCCTCGGCCATCAACATTGAGAGCTTTGCCAAAGGTCGCGTCCAAGTGGTCGAAATCAAGATGACGGGTTCAGAGCCTATCATCGGTCTGCCACTCAAGCGCCTGACCAGCCGGGTCAACGCCTCGATTCTAATCGGGGCAGTGGCGCGTGACGGCCAGGTCATGATACCGGACGGGCAAACCCAGATTCTGACCGGAGATGTCCTCTATATTGTCGGCAATGCCGTCAACACCTACCAGTTCTGCCGCTCCATGGGTAAATGCACCCTGAAAATCCGCCGGGTTATGATCGTCGGCGGCGGCCGGGTCGCCTATTACCTGGCCCAGAGCATTCTTCAAATGGGCATCAAGGTCAAAATCATTGAGCTGGACCATGATCGCTGTCAGGAACTGGTGGCGGATTTGCCCGAGGCCCTGATCATCCATGGAGACGGCAGCCGCATGGACTTGCTTGAATCTGAAAACCTGGCTGAAATGGATGCGTTTGTGGCCATGACCGGCCGTGATGAGGACAACCTGATCATGTCTTTGATGGCCAAACAGGCAGGTGTTCAAAAGGTGATCACCAAAAGCACCCGCATCCAGTCTGAAGCCCTTTTTTCCGCTCTGCAGCTGGACAGCATCGTCAGCCCGCGCCTGATTGCGACCAACCACATCTTGCAATACGTGCGCGGCTTGCAAAATGCAGAAGCAGCCTCCATTGAGACCCTCTACCAGGTGGTCAACGGTCAGGCGGAGATCCTGGAGTTCCATATCAGGCAGGACCGCTGGTACCTCAACCGCAAACTGAAAACCTTAGATCGCATCCCCAACACCCTGATTGCGGCTGTGGTCCGTCACAACGAGATTATCATCCCACATGGTGAAGATGAGCTGCGCCTGTTTGATCGCGTCATCCTTTTTGCCAAGGCAACCACGCTGGAAACCCTTGACACGGTTTTCATCGCCACCGGGTCGATATGAACCACCGGGCTGTTTTCAGAAGCCTCGGCTATGTTCTCCTGTGCGAAGGTGGCATCATGCTGCCCTTTGCTGCGATCGGCTTTGCCTACCGCCAGCAGGAGGCAATGGCTTTT
This sequence comes from uncultured Oscillospiraceae bacterium, assembly GCA_964465385.1. Classification (GTDB taxonomy): domain Bacteria; phylum Bacillota; class Clostridia; order Saccharofermentanales; family UBA5734; genus JAAYBY01. The sequence goes on along the minus strand of CAYXIM010000045.1, from coordinate 7,709 downwards.
TTGACAACCAGCCTGCTGCTGTTTTTGATGGGTGGCCTGCTGGTGCGCGTCAGGACGACCAAGCGGGAGCTATATGCCAGAGACGGCCTGGCCATTGTTTCCCTGGCCTGGATCGCCCTTTCTTTTTTCGGCGCCCTGCCGTTTACGTTAAGCGGAGCCATCCCGCAACTGACGGATGCCTTCTTTGAAACCGTTTCCGGTTTTACCACGACTGGATCGAGCATCCTCAGAGAAGTGGAAAGCCTGCCCAAAACCCTAATGCTTTGGCGCAGCTTCACCCACTGGATTGGGGGCATGGGTGTTTTGCTGCTGACCCTGGCTGTTTTGCCCATGTCAGGTGCGGGGGCGGTTCACATCCTTAAAGCGGAAAGCCCGGGTCCGGCCCCCGGAAAATTGGTGCCCCGACTGGCCCAGACGGCCAAAATCCTCTACCTGATCTATCTGGCTTTGACCCTGGCCGAGGTCATTGCCCTGCGCTTGGCAGGAATGCCTTTGTTTGACACCCTGATCCATGCCTTTGGGACGGCCGGCACCGGCGGTTTCTCCAGCCGGTCGGCCAGTGTTGGTGCGTTCAACAGCCTGGCCATCGATCTGATCATTGCCGTTTTCATGGCCTTGTTTGGTATCAACTTCACCTTGCATTACCAGCTGATCAAGGGCGACTGGCGATCGGTCTTCCAAGATGAAGAACTGCGGTTTTACCTGCTGGTTCTGGCCGGCGCCACTGTGCTGATTGCGCTCAACCTGGGCTGGCGACAGATCATGGGCTGGCCAGACAGCTTTCGCCATGCTTTTTTTCAGGTGTCATCTCTGATGACGACAACCGGTTATGCCACCACCAACTTTGACCAGTGGCCCACGTTCAGCAAAAGCATCCTGGTGCTGCTCATGTTCCTGGGAGCCAGCGCAGGATCAACAGCCGGCGGCCTCAAATGTGTTCGCATCCTGATGGTTTTTAAACTGATCCGACGGGAACTGATCCGCCTCAAGCACCCTCGCGTCGTTTCCGGCATCCGCATCAGTGGCCGCCTGATTGACCAGCAGGTCTTGACCGGGGCCATGGTTTTTGTGCTTTTCTACCTCTTTTTGCTGGCCCTGGCTGTGGTGGTGGTTTCCTGGGAGGCACCTGATCTGGTTACGGCCTTTACCGCGGCGCTGTCTTGCCTGAGCAACATCGGTCCAGGGCTGGGGGCCGTCGGTCCAGCCGGCCATTTTGCGGATTTTTCACCTTTTGTTAAACTTGTTTTATCGGCCTGCATGCTGCTGGGGAGGCTGGAACTCATGCCCATTGTGTTATTGGTCCAGCCCTCTTTCTGGCGTCGTGTCAGCTTGTAACAGAAAGAGAGAGAGGTACCGTTCATGCATGACCAACACACTGCTTTTCCCAAGCAGGGAGCCTGGTATAAGGGCAATCTCCACGCTCACAGCACCCTGTCGGATGGGGAGGCAAGCCCACAAGCCCTGGTTGACAACTACCGGAGGCTGGGGTTTGATTTTTTGGCCATCACCGATCACCGGGTTTATGGGATTCACGAGGCTTTAAACCGGCCTGACTTTCTGGTGCTTCCGGGCGTTGAGCTGGATGTATCTGGCACGGACCAGACAGCCTATGCCCACCATGTCATCGGTCTGGGTCTTCCTGGTCAAAACACCTTCCAGCACGGTCAACCCCTTTTGTCCCCGTCAGGTGCGGGGGCGCAGACCCTGATTGACCTGCTCAACCAAAACGGCAACGTTTGTATCTACGCCCACCCGGCCTGGTCGGCAGCCCACGCGGAATCCCTGCTTGACCTCAAAGGCCTTTTGGGCATGGAGGTCTACAACCATGGTTGTGAGATGGGCTGGGGGGCAGGCCACGCGGAAGCCTGGCTGGATCGTGTCTTGCGCCATGGCCAGCGCCTGTTTGGCTTGGCCGTTGACGACACCCATCAGGTGCCCAGAGATGTGGGCGGCGGCTTTGTGGTGGTCAAGGCCACTGACCTGTCCCACCAGGCCATCCTGGCTGCCTTGCTGGCCGGTCATTTCTATGCTTCACAAGGGCCGTCCATCACGTCTTTTACCGTTGAGGGCGACCGGGCATTTGTCCAGTGTTCGCCCTGCCAGCTGGTTGGTTTTTCGACTGACAAGCGGACCTTGAAAACCACCACCGATGCAGCCGGCCAGATGACCCAGGCCTGGGTCACGCTGAGTGGAACAGAAGGCTATGTGCGTGCGATATGCATGGACCAGGCAGGTCGAAAAGCCTGGACACAGCCCCTGTGGCTGACAGACGCCAAAGGACGTGAACAGATATGAACTGGCCTCAGGGGCTGTATTGTGACATCCGAACCCAGCAGCAGCAGGAGACCGCCTGCGCCATTGAAAACGGCAGCTTGCGCCAAAACCGCATCCGGGATGTTCAGGGCGCCTTGATCCGGGTTTATGATGGACAACGCTGGTACATGCAGGCAACCAGTTCCCTGGATGGGCTTCAAGCGCAATTGGATCAGCTGGCTCAGCTGGCCCGGCCGGCGGACCTGTCGGCCGATCCAGTGGTCAACTTGTTTGAAGGCAACCTGGAGCGCCTGATCCGCTACAAAGACCAGTCTGTCAGCGTCTCTTCCCGGCAAGATAAGCTGGGCCTGCTCCAAGCAACCAGCCGCTTGTTTGATGGCCGGGAGGGAATCAGCCAGTATCGCTGCATCTACCAGGATGCCTACAGCGTGAAACGGTTCATCTCCAGCAAGGGTGCCGATGTGACCTTTGATAACCAGTTTGCTTCTTTGTCGGCGCGCTACCAGCTGCTGGTTGACGACAAACCAGGCCGCGGCAGCAAAGACCTTGTTAAGACATGTTTTTCAGCTCTCAACGGCCACGAGCCGGTGTTCTTGGATGAACTGGAAAAAGACCTGGCTTTTGTCCAAGCAGCTGTGCCGGTCGAAGCCGGCAGCTACACCTGCGTGCTGGCCCCCCTGGTCACGGGTGTGTTTGCGCACGAAAGCTTCGGTCACAAGAGCGAGGCTGATTTCATGATCGGCGATGACACCATGCAGCAGACCTGGGCACTGGGTAAAACGGTCGGCATAGACCAGCTCAATATCCTGGACCGGGGAGACCTGGAGGGCAACGGCTATGTGCCTTTTGATGATGAAGGAACGCGTGCCCGTGTCAGTCATCTGATTCGGCACGGCAAATTGGCTGGCCGCTTGCACAGCATCACAACGGCGGCTTTGCTGGGTGAGGCACCAACCGGAAACGCCCGGGCTGTCAACGTTGAATTTGAGCCGATTGTGCGCATGACCAACACCTACATCGATGCCGGCGACCTGTCTTTCGATGACCTGATCAAGCCCATCCGCAAGGGCCTTTATATCGAGACGCTCAACCACGGCTCAGGGATGACAACCTTTACCATTGCACCACAACGGGCCTATTGGATTGAAGATGGCAGGATTGGCCGGCCGGTGCTCATCAGCGTCCTGACCGGTAACGTCATGCAGACCCTTCACCGCATCACCGGCCTTTCGGATCAGGTGGAATGGTTTTCATTCGCCCTGGGCGGCTGTGGCAAGATGGAGCAATACCCGCTTCGTGTCAGCTTTGGGGGTCCAGCCATCCGTGTGGACGGCATTCATGCCCGTTAGGAGGCCAAGCATGTATCAGGAACACTGCCAGTGGGCCGTTGAAGAGACCTCTTTCAGCGTTGTCCGGAATCGCATTGACGCCATCCGGAAGAAGCAGCTTGTCCGAACGGGTTACCGGGTCATGGATGGCTGCCAAATGGGGGTGGCTGGATACGTCGGCGCCCCAACAGGAGACCCCTGGCAGCAGGCCCGGGAGAACCTGGCTGACGGGGTCGACTATCCTTTTTTGCCGGTTGCCAACCAGCAGGGTCACAAAACGGTGAAGGCCCAGCTGGACGCCGGCCTGTTGCCAGACAGCCTTGAAACGGTTTTGTTGGAGGCAGAAAAGAGGCATCCGGATTTTTTGATCAGCAACAAGATCAACATGGCCAAACGGACCGTCCGTCTCAAAAACGACCAAGGTAGCGATTTATTTTTTGCCGATGAGGTGCTGGAGGTGGGCTTGATTTTAAAGCAGCGCCGATCGGCACACATTATGGATGCTTTTTTGGGCTACCAGGCACGTCAATGGGACCCGGCTTTTTTTCTCGGGGAACTGGACCAGCTGCTCGAGGCTTATCAGCGAGAAATACCGCTGCCTGATGAACCGCTTCTGGTCGTCACCGTGCCGGACTTGTTGACCGGCAAACTGGTCAATGAACTCAACGGTGAACGCATCGGTTACGGCAGCTCTCTCTTTTCAAACAACCTGGGGCAGCAAACCTTTGACGATAAACTGACCCTTTACCTGGATTGGGAACCTGAGCATCAATACCACCAGGCCTTCTTTGATGCCGAAGGGATCGTGTCTCGTGGCCGCATCAACCTGATCGAAAACGGGGTGATCAAACAAGCCTATACAGACCGCCGCACGGCCAAGATGTTCGACATGCCCCTGACGGGATCGGCCGTTTCTGAATACGATGGCGTGCCAACCCTGGGCTTTCCTCAGATCCTGATTCAAGACAGCGGTCAGTCATTGAAGGCCTTGTTGGCCGGGCAAAAAGCGCTGGTGGTGGTCATGGCATCCGGCGGTGATTATACAGATGAAGGCCAGTTTGCGTCTCCAGTGCAGCTGGGCTTTTTAAGCGATGGCCGGCGGTTGTTGGGTCGCGTGCCGGACTGTGCTGTTTCCGGCCATCTGAATGATTTGTTTGGCTCTGGTTTCGTCGGCCTGACCCGGGACCCGGTCCTCTTTGGTGAACGGGCCCTGGTGGTCCGCATGGCCGTCCAAGCGTCTTGAAACAGAAAGGAGACCCTCCATGAAACGAACGCTTCTGCTGGTTCTCGTCCTTGCCCTCTTCCTAGTCCTGGCTGCCTGTGCACCAGGTGATGGCAGCGCAAGCACCGGTCGACCCGCCGGTTTCTTCACTGGCATCTGGCACGGTTGGATTGCCCCCGTCACCTTGGTGATTGGCCTGTTTAACCACCGGATCCGGATCTATGAGGTTATCAACAGCGGCTGGTGGTATGACCTGGGCTATTACATGGCGGTGATCAGCGGCTTTGGCGGTTTGGCCCTCATCCGGAACAAGAAGAAAAACCGATAAAAAAAGACCCGTTGAACAACGGGTCTTTTTTCTGGCGGCACAAGCCGCGTCAGATAATAAACTTGATGACAAACAGGAGCGCGATGATGGCAGTCACGATGCTCATGTCTTTAACTTTACCGGTGAAGAGCTTGATCAGCACGTATGAAATGATGCCGATGCCGATACCGTCTGCGATGGAGTAGGTCAGCGGCATCATGATGGTGGTCAAGAAAGCTGGGACCGCTTCAGTCATATCCGAAAAATCAAGGTCTTTAATACCCGAGAGCATGAGAACCCCCACGATGATTAAGGCCGGTGCCGTCGCAGCAGATGGGACAATCATGGCCAGTGGCGCCAGGACCAGGGCAACGATGAAAAGCAGACCGGTTGTCACAGCGGTCAGGCCCGTTCTGCCACCTTCTGAAATGCCGGAGCCAGATTCAACGTAGGTTGTGACGGTGGACGTGCCCATACTGGCACCAGCCACAGTGGCGATGGCGTCACACATGAGGGCTTGTTTCATGCGCGGCAGGTTGCCATCCTTGTCAAGCAGGTTGCACTGCTTGGCGGTACCGATCAAGGTTCCGATGGTGTCAAACATGTCGACCATGGTGAAGGAGATGATGACGGTCAGGATGGACAAGACACCGGCAAAGACACCGGATGAGTCACCCAGCAGGGCTTTGAAGTCAAACTGGAAGAGGCTGACTTTGGTCCAGTCAGCGAAGTTTTGAACAAAGTGGTCAGTTGTGATGGCTTTGGGCAGTTCGGTCACACCCAGGGGCAGACCCAGCAAGGTGCAGGCGATGATGCCGATTAAGATGGCCCCCCTGACCTTGAAGTGGTACAAGATGGCAATCAGGATAACGCCGACCAAAGCTACCACAGGTGCAAAGGGAAAACCGTCCTGTTTCAGAGAGAAACTGGCAAAGGTGACCAGTGTGGCATCGTCTTTAACAATCAGGCCAGCCCCTTGCAGGCCGACAAAGGCGATGAAGAGGCCGATACCGGCAGAAATAGCAATTTTCAAGTTGTGCGGGATAGCCCGGACAATGGACTCACGCAGGCCAATCAAGGTCAGCAGGATGAACAGGATGCCGGAAATGAGCACGGCAGCCAGTGCGCCCTGGTAACCATAGGTTGTGGCGACAGCAAAAGCAAAAAAGGCGTTGAGGCCCATACCAGGGGCCTGTGCGAATGGCAGACGCGCATAAAATCCCATCAGGAGTGTTCCAATTGCCGCTGACAAGCAAGTGGCAATAAAAATTGGACCCCAATACAGGTCCGGATTCGATGTGGTGCTGCTCAAGATGCTTGGGTTGACAACAATGATGTATGCCATGGTGAAAAATGTTGTTATCCCGGCGATGATTTCAGTCCTTACCGTTGACTTTGCCTCAGAAATCCCAAAAAAAGTATCCATAGGCCCCCCTAATATCGTATTTGGTTCGTCCAGAACCATACGAAAGCATTATACATGAAAAAAGCGTGTTAATACATGAAAAAGTGAAAAAAAGACACCCCTCCCAAGACTTTTGCCAGATTGCATAAGGGATTGGGTGAAATGTCGTTAAGATCTATGACAGCAAAATGTGCCGGCTCTTTTAGGCGGTCTGGATGGGCGGTTGCCGTGGTGCCAGAAACGTGACCGCGTTGTGGCAAACCGAGATTTCCGCCAACCGTTTGTTGCCACCAAACTCACCATCAAGGTTCCAGGCGATGGGCTCATCCGATTCAAAGGTGATGTGGTCGGTTTTGAAGCGGATGAACAGGGGCGACGAGAAATCTTGTTTGATTAGGCCGGAAACGATCTGCTGCAGCTCCAGCAGGTTAAGGGGCATTTTGATCAGCAACACCTCATAAAGGCCGTCATCCAGCTGAACGTTCCTGCCACCAAACCCCCTGATGCCGGCAACTGAGTCTGAATTGGTGACCATGCCGTAGACGTAATCGTCTTCCAGCTCACATGCCGCACAGCGAACGTGAAAGCGGTAGGCTTTGAGGGTTTGCAGGTGACGGGTCCCTTCAAAGAGGTAGGCCAGACGACCAAAAATATTCTTGTTGATCTGGGCCGTTTCATAAGATGTGAGGGCAAAAGCACCAAATGCAGCACAATAAATAAAGTAGCGGTCGTTGAAGCGTGCGGTATCGCAAGGCAGGCGTAAGCCATCCAGAATCTGCCGTGTGTTTTGTGTGATGTTCAAGTCGGTGTAGAGGTTGGCCGCAAAATCATTGGTTGATCCTGAAGGCAGATAGGCCAGGAGGGGACGTTTTTCTTCCAGCTGCATCAGGCCGTTGATCACTTCATTGAGGGTGCCATCTCCTCCTGAACACAGCAAGAGATCAAAATTGCCCCCGATATCCCGGGCAAAACGGGTTGCATCTTTTTGCGCTTGGGTAACCGTGACGGTCACCAGATAACCGGCCACTTGAAAGGCGGAAACAACCGTGACGATGTGGTTTTTAATTTGCGCTTTGCCTGCTTTCTCATTGACAATAAACAAGGCTTTTTGTTCCATAGGGCAGACCACCTCATGAGGCTGACAGGTTGCGAATCGATCTCATTATAGCATGA
>CAYXIM010000044.1:0-15200 GCA_964465385.1 uncultured Oscillospiraceae bacterium | reverse complement strand
AACGGCCGAAACATCGCCTGGGTGGGCGAATCAGACCTGGGCTGATCTGTGTTATAATGGCCCCGAACAATGCTGGCAAGGGGTCTGAGCAGATTGGCAGGGCACGTGTACGCGCTATCCTTAACAGACATGACATCTTTTTTGGGCTTTCTGGCCATCGGCTGCCTGGCGCTGGCCGCCCTTTTGCTGTTCGTGCGCGCCGCCATTTTTGTCTTGCAGGTTCTGGCCCGGCGCCAGACCGCCCGTGATGACGTGGACCAGATCGGCCACCTGGCTGAAGTGGTCAAGACCATTCGACCCAGAAAGCACGGGCAGATCCGCTACGAAACCGATAACGGCTTTCAGCTGGCTGATGCTGTTTCCAGCCAGCTGATTCGAAACGGCAACTGGGTCATGATCCAGGGCATCGTCCGCCACCGCTTCAAGGTGCGCCGCTTGACCGAAGCTGAGCTGCGTGTCCGGGCCGACAAGGAACGCGAGGGCGGCCCATGACGCACGTGCTGCTGGTTGCCCTCAATGCCCGCTACACCCAGACCAACCTGGCCGTCCGCTACCTGGCTGCCCAGGCAAAGGCACATGCCAGGTCTGACTTGACGTTGTCGGTGGGTGAGTGGACCATCAACGACCGGCTTTTCTTCCTCTTGAATGAACTGGTGGTTTCTGGCGCCGATTGCGTCGCTTTTTCCTGCTATATCTGGAACAGCCAGCTGACGCGCACCTTGATCCGGGAACTGAAAAAAATCAGGCCCTCCGTCCGCATTCTTGTGGGTGGGCCGGAGGCCGCCTCCCAGGCTGACCCCTGGCTGGCCGCCTATCCGGAAATTGATTTCATCCTGTCTGGTGAAGGTGAAAAGGCCTTTGTGCAGCTGCTGAATCTGTTGGCCCAAAATCCGGACCCAGATCCCAAAAGCCTCATGGCCATCCCGGGCCTGTCCTGGCGCCGGGGCAGCCAGCTGATCCATAACCCGCTGGAACAGGCCCTGCAGCAAGCTGATTGGCCTTTTCCCTACACGGAGGCTGACCTGCAAAGCCACCGGGAACACCTGCTTTATTATGAAACAAGCCGTGGCTGCCCCTATGCCTGCGCCTATTGCTTTTCAGCACGGGATCGCCTGCTCAGGGAGCGCCCCCTGGAGCAGGTTTATGATGAACTGGATGTCTTCATAGGCATGCAGGTGCGCCTGGTCAAGCTGGTGGACCGCACCTTCAACTGCCGCCCCCAACGCGCCCGGGCCATCTGGCAGCACCTGATTGACCGCCACCGGCAGGCCCCCTATCGCACCCAGTTTCATTTTGAGCTGGCTGGCGACCTGCTCGACCAGGAAAGCCTGGACCTGCTCGAACAGGCCCCGGCCGGACTGTTTCGCTTTGAGATCGGCGTCCAAAGCATCCACCCGGCAGTTTTGGCAGCTGTCAACCGGACCTGTGATGTGGACCGTCTGGTCCGGCAGACCCGTCGGCTGCGCCAAACGAGCCCGGTTGTTTTGCACCTGGACCTGATCGCTGGTTTGCCTGGTGAATCCATGGCCTTGTTTGCCCGTTCTTTTGACGCCGTTTACACGCTGCAACCAGATCTCTTCCAAGTGGGCTTTCTAAAAGTGTTACCGGGAACACCTATGTATGAGAAAGCACACAGCCTGGGCTACCGTTGGCTCAGCCAGCCTCCTTATGAAGTCTTGCAATCTGACAGCTTGTCCTTTTCAGAACTCAACCGCCTGCGGGCCATTGAAAGCCTGCTGGACCTCTATTACCACAACCACACCTGCCGGCCGGCCACACAGGCGCTGGCAGCCTTTTGGGACAGCCCCTTTGCTTTTTACCTGGCTTTAAGCCATTGGTTTGATCGCCAGGGACTTTTTGATCGTTCTCTGGGGGTTGAGGAACGTTGCCGGGTTTTGCAAATTTTTGCAACAGAGCAGCTCAGGGCCCAGGGGCGCCAGGAGGCGCGTTTCGTGGCCGACCTGATCCGGACTTGTTTCCAAGCGGGCGGGGAGCGGGGACAACCCGCCTGGATGACGTTCTTATCTCATCGAAAAGGAGCCAGTGACCAGGCCCTCCATGCTTTTTTACGCCAGGACAAAACCCTTTTTCCTGGTTTGAAAAGAGATGGCCGCAGCCGCTTTGACCGGATCAGTTTTGACTGGCAGCGTTTCCAAGAAGAGGGCCGATTGGTGGCTGGTGACTGGATTTTGTTCTACCAGACACAACAGAAAGGCCTGACCCTGCTTGCGGCCACGGCCGTGCAGCCCCACTGGCCGGGGGCCTGGCCGGGGTCCTAGCCGCGTTGCATGACCTTTTGCCATGGGCTATACTGAAGCCGAAAAACACGGGCCATACAGGGCCCTTGAGGAGGAAGCTGCCGTGATTACCTTTGATGATCAGAACGCCCGACCGTGGCTGTCACCCCTTGCCTTGGAGCAGATACGCCCGCAGCTTGACCTGGCCCACAAGCAGGTCTGGCAGGGCCAGGGCCCCGGTTCTGACTACCTGGGCTGGCTGCGCCTGCCTGAGCAATTCCCTGCCCGGGAGCTGACACGGGTTACGCAAGCCGCCCAACGCATCCGTGGCCAGTCAGAGGTGCTGGTGGTCATTGGCATCGGTGGCTCCTACCTGGGTGCCAAGGCGGCCCTTGATTTTTTAGGCCACCATTTCCCGAGTCTTTTGCCGCCTGATAAACAAGGCACCCAGGTGCTTTTCGCCGGAACCCAGCTGAGCGCCGACTACCTGCACGACCTGCTGGAGGTTCTGGAGGGGCGGCGCGTATCGGTTAATGTCATTTCTAAATCAGGGACGACCACCGAACCGGCCATTGCCTTTCGCCTGTTCAGGCAGTGGATGGAGGACCGGTATGGGCTTGAAGAAGCCCGACAACGCATCTATGTGACAACTGATGAGACGCGCGGAGCCCTGCGCACCCTGGCCGACCAGGAAGGTTACAGTTCGTTTGTGGTCCCGGATGATGTCGGCGGGCGCTATTCGGTTTTGACAGCTGTGGGCCTGCTGCCCCTTGCGGCGGCCGGCTTGGACATCGAACAAATGCTGCAGGGAGCCAGAGCCGGTATGGCGGCTTGGAGCCAGCCTGATTTGGACACCAACAGCTGCTACCGCTATGCCGCCTGCCGCAACATTCTCTTGCGACAGGGCTTTGACATCGAGTTGCTGGCTCAGTATGAGCCGTCTTTGACAGCCTTGGCTGAATGGTGGAAACAACTCTTTGGCGAAAGCGAAGGCAAAGGCGGTCGCGGCCTCTTTCCAGCGGCTGTGGCCAACACAAGCGACCTGCATTCCATGGGCCAGTACATCCAGGAAGGCAGGCGCCTGCTCTTTGAGACCGTTTTGATGCTGGAACAGACCCGCCACCAGGTCCATGTGCCTGATGGCATGGGTGACGGTGACGGCCTGCAGTACCTGGCCCGTCGCCCGCTGGCTGATATCAACCACAAAGCCGCGCAAGCAACCACCCTGGCCCATGTTTCCGGCGGGGTGCCCAACCTCCTCATCCGGATCCCGGCCCGGACGGCCCACTGCTTTGGCCAGCTGGTTTATTTCTTCGAACTGGCCTGTGCCATCAGCGGCAACCTGCTGGCGGTTAACCCCTTTGACCAGCCGGGGGTTGAGGCCTACAAGGAAAACATGTATGCCCTGCTGGGCAAACCCGGCTTTGAGAATCAGAAAAAAGCGCTGGAAGCCCAACTGGGGGCCCACTGACCATGAGAGAGTACAAAACGGTTCACCTGCCTCCTGGCTTGCTGCGTTCGGTCAGCAAACCGGCGCGCTACGTGGGTGGGGAATGGAACAGCGTGCACAAAACACCCGAAGAAGGGCTCATCCGCTTTGCCTTTTGTTTTCCCGATCTCTACGAAATTGGCATGTCAAACCAGGCCTTGCAGATCCTTTACAGCTTGCTCAATCGGCGGCCAGACACCTGGTGTGAGCGGGCCTTTGCCCCCTGGGTTGACATGGAGGCGCGCATGCGCCAGGACCAGATCCCCTTGTTCAGCCTGGAATCAAAAACCCCCCTTGCCGCCTTTGACTGGGTAGGCTTTTCTTTGCAGTATGAGTTGTCTTACACCAACGTCCTTAACATGCTGGACCTGGCAGGCATTCCCCTGTGGAGCCGGCAGCGGACTGCTGCTGACCCGCTGGTTCTGGCGGGCGGTCCCGCGGTTTTCAACCTGGAGCCCGTAGCTGATTTTTTTGACCTGGCTATCTTGGGAGAAGCTGAAGAGGTCCTGGATGAACTGATGGACCTGTATCGCCTAAGCAATCCGGCCGGCCGGTCAGCGAACTGGGACCGGGCGGGTTTTCTTAAAGCGGCAGCACAAATAGAAGGTGTTTACGTGCCCGCCTTGTATGACATCAGCTACCATGCAGATGGGACGGTGGCCCAGATCCGGCCGCTTGCGACCGGTGTGCCGGAAACAATTCAAAAACGACTGGTGCTTGATTTGGACGCCATGCCACGACCGGACCACCTGCTGGTTCCCAGCACGGAAATTGTCCATGACCGGGTGGCCTTGGAGCTTTTTCGCGGTTGTCCGCGGGGGTGCCGCTTTTGCCAGGCTGGCATGATCTACCGGCCCATGCGCGAAACCGATGCCAAGACCTTGTTGGAACGCGCCGATCGTTTGGAGCAACAGACAGGCTATGACGAAGTCGGCCTGCTGTCGTTGTCGACCAGTGACTACAGCCAGCTGGGCCCTTTGACCGAGGGCCTGATCGCCTGCTTTGATGGTCGGCAGACCAGCTTGTCTCTGCCCTCGCTGCGCCTGGACTCCTTCACGCTGGACGTGATGGAAAAAAGCCGCCAAACCCGCAAAAGCGGCCTGACCTTCGCCCCGGAAGCGGGTTCACAACGCCTGCGAGACGTGGTCAACAAAAACATCACCGAGGCAGACCTGCTCGATGCCCTGGCCCTGGCCTTCCAGGGAGGCTGGAACACAGCCAAGCTCTATTTCATGCTGGGCCTGCCGACGGAAACAAATGAAGACGTTGAAGCCATCGTCAACCTCTTGCGACAGGTGGTTGAGCACTATCGCGCCCTGCCCCGGTCCCAAAGACCAGGCCGGCTGACCCTGACGGTCAGCACGGCGGTTTTTATCCCCAAGCCCCACACCCCCTTCCAGTGGGCGGGGCAGGAAGAAAGCCAAACCATCCGCGAGCGCCAGCTTCTGCTCAAAGAAGGCCTGGCCCGTTTGCCTGTTAAATACCAATACCACGACTGGCAGGCTTCGCTGATCGAAGCTGTTTTGGCCCGGGGAGACCGGCGCCTGGGCGCTGCCGTCTACGAGGCCTGGCGCCTGGGACAGCGCTTCGATGCCTGGGATGAGCAGTTCCAGCTCAAGCGGTGGCTGGAGGCCTTTGAGCGGACCGGCTTGTCGCCTTCTTTTTACGCCCACCGGACTCGGCCTGAAACGGAGCTCTTCCCCTGGTCACATCTGGACTGCGGGGTGTCGGAGGCTTTCTTATATGCGGAATACCAACGGGCCCTGCGTGGTCAAACCACGCCAGAATGCCGCCTGGCCTGCAGCCAGTGCGGTGCCACCCGCTTTGAAGGAGGCGTCTGCTTTGCGTGTTAACTGGCGGCTTTGCTTCAGCCGGCAGGGACCGGCTGTCTGGCTGGCCCATCTGGACCAGATGCGGACCTTCGAACGGGCTGTGCGGCGGGCGCATATTCCTGTCTTGTACAGCCGCGGCTTCAACCCCAGGCCACAGCTGGCCTTTGCCCTGCCGGCAGGTGTTGGCCTGGCAAGCGTGGGTGACCTGCTCGATGTTCGCCTGGATGGGGATCAGCCACCGGATGAAACACAGCGGCTGATCTGGATGGATCGCCTTAATCAGGCCCTGCCACAAGGTTTAGCGGTCCTGGATAGCTTTTTTGCCCCCGACGACCGTCACAAGAGCCTGATGAGCCGGGTGGTGGGCGCTGGCTACTGCCTGGATGTCCCGGGTATTGCAGCAGCCATGACCCGCTTGAAAGAAACAAGGCAAGACAAGCCCTGGCTGGTTGAACGGGCAGGTAAAAGGGGCCGCCAAACCATCGACCTGAAGCCATTGATCTTGTCGATGGACCTTGTTGCGGACCAGATGACCCTGCTGGTTTCGGCAGGCAGCCAGAAAAATATGCGGCCGGAGCTCGTGCTGGCCTTGCTTGTGGCAGAGGGGCTCTTGTCCCGCCAGGCCGCTGAAGAGGCGACCATCACACGCACCGCCCTGTGGTTCAGCCCAGAACATTTGAAAGCAGCCCAGGCCAGCCAGAAGGACTGGGTGCGCCTGTTTAAGCCCTGAGCACCGTTTGGGTGATGCCAATGGATCCCTCGTTGCCACAAGCCCATCAGACGCCGGATGCGGCCCCATCCCGCCAGGTTGCCTGTTTCAAAGCAGGCCAGGTCACCCGCTGTGTCCTGCTGGAGGCTGGCCGTCCCCTTGAGCAGCTCACAGGTGGGGATAAGCAAAGTTTTGACCGTCAGGACGTGATCCTGGGCCAGGTCAAGCGCCTGGTTCCAGCCCTGGGGGCCGCCTTTGTGGCGATCGGGGCAGACCATGACGCGTGGCTGCCCCTGGACCAGGCCCCGCCAGGTATCAAGGCGGGCCAGCCCCTGATCGTACAGGTTCGAAAACTCACCCCGCCCGGTAAAGGGCATCAGGTGACCACACGGATCCAGTTGCCAGGCCCCTATGCGGTCTACAGCCCGGACCGGCCACCCAAAAAACGCACCAGGCTCAAGGAACTGCCCCCATCGGAACAGGAGACGGCCTTCAAGCAGGATCTGCAAAGGCTTCAGGCGCAATGGGCGGCCTTGCAAGAGGCGGCCCAACGTGGACCGGTGCCCCGCCGCCTGCTCAGCGGCCAGGACGATCCCCTGCAGCGGGCCTTGCTCGACTGGCTCGATGACCGGGTCAGCCGTGTCCTGACAGATGATCTGGACCTCTACCAGCAACTGGCAGATCACATCAAGACCCTCATGCCCTGGCAACAGGCGCGCTTGCACTTTGCTGGCCAAAAGGCAGGTTACAGCTTGGCCCAGCGTTTGGGGCTGACTGATCTGGATCGCCTGATCCAGCAAAAAAAGACCTGGTTGCCTTCGGGGGGCTTTCTTGTCTTCCAACAGACAGAGGCCCTGCTGCTTGTGGACGTCAACAGCGGCCGGGACACGGGTGGTTCCTGTCGGCAGGCCCTGCGCTTTCGAACCAACCAGGAAGCGGCCGTGGAAGTGGCCCGACAGCTCCGGCTCAGAAACATCGGTGGTATGGATTTTTTACGCACTGGACCGGAGGACAGAGAAAAAACAGATGGCCTGCTGCGGCAGGCGTTGGCCGAAGACCGGGCCCGCAAGCGCCTTTTTGGCTTCAGCCCCATGGGTTTGTATGAACTCACCCGTTCCCGGCTTTAAGGTTTTTAGGCGCCTGCCTGTTTGCAGTTTGAGGGGCGCAGGGCTATAATGTGCCTATGATTTCATGGAGGGCGTGATGACCGAAAGGCTCCAGCTTCCATCTTACGTGCAGTCGGGCATGATCTTGCAGCAAGAAGACCCTTTCGTCCTTTGTGGACAGGCCAAACCGTATGAATCAATCCGCATCAGCCTGGAGCGCCTGCCTCTGGATCAGCGGGTTTTGCTGCCCCTGGATCACCGCTATGGACGGGTTTTTGAAGAAACGGTGCAAACCGATGAAACCGGTCGGTTTTGCCTGTCTGTGCCTTCACCTGAAGCCTCCTTTGACCCGCATCAGCTGACGGTCGCCTGTGCGGACACCAGCCTGACCTTCGAACATATCCTATATGGGGAAGTCTGGGTGGCCGCCGGCCAATCGAACATGCAAATGCCCTTGTCTGCTGTCATGGACCTGGAAGACCTTGAACAACTGGCACAGGTACACGGCGTCCGTGTTTTGTCCCAGGCAGTCACCGGCATCGGACGCCAGCAGCCCGGTTACCCTTTTGAACCGGCCCGGGACCTGTGTGAGGCCCGTTGGCTTTACGGAGACCGGCCGGAAGAAATGGCCCAGGTTTCAGCCGTCGGCTTTTCGTTTGCCCGTGCCCTGCACCTGAGCCTGCAGGTGCCCGTTGCCCTGCTTGAGACGGCCCTGGGAGGCAGCTGCATACACGCCTGGTTGCGGCGTGAAACCGTTGAGGAGACCAAGGCCATCCGCCAACATGTGATCGACCTGGGTTTTTACCGGGATGAGAGCAACTGGGACACAAGCCGTGACTGGGAAGAGGCCCAGTACCAGCCGGCTGCCCTTTACAACAGCAAGGTTGCACCCCTCAAAGGCTTATGCGCACGTGGCGTCCTCTGGTACCAGGGTGAAAGTGACTACCAGCATCCAGACTATTATGCGTGTGCTTTTCCCAAACTGGTTGATGACTGGCACCGTGTTTTCCGCCCGTCGGGCAAGCGTGACCTGGCCTTTCTGGTTCTGCAGCTGGCTCCTTATTTTTATGGACACCCCTCCTTTTACCAACTGGCCCTTTTCAATGAATGTCTGGCGGCCCTGCGCCACAATCTGCCCTCACCCATGGCTGTTTTACCGCTTTATGACCAGCCCCTGGCCTTTGATCAGGCGCCGGAAGACTGGCGCCACCCCCTGCACCCGACTGCCAAGACCGGCTTGGGTCAACACTTGAAACGGCTTGCCGAAGGCCTGGTCTATGGGCGGAAAGGCCCTCGTTCAGCGCCTGAATGTGTTCAGGTGGATCGGGTGGGCAACAAGATGCTTTTGTCCTTTAGCGACATCGGTGATGGCCTCATGCTCAAAAACCACCAGGATCGTCTGCGTGGCTTCGCTGTTTGCGGCAAAGACCGGGTTTTTGTTCAGGCCCAGGCACGGCTTCTTTATGGCGTGCGCGTCATGGTCTGGAGCGACCAGGTGGCTGACCCGCAAGCGGTGACCTATGCTTTTTCAGATATGAACCAGGAGGCCAATCTCATCAGCCGAGACCAGCTGCCGGTGGTGCCCTTTCGATCGGACCGCTTCAAGGCCAGCTACCTGCCGCCCATGGAATGGCTGCATTGTGAAGCCCTGGAGATCTGGGCCTGCCCCGCACTGGATCGTTTAGAGGAAACAGGCTGGCACCCCAGCTGGCGGACTGTCTGTGGACACTGCACTTTCCGGGTGGAACGACACAACAAAACCGAAGGGGCCGGCTCCTTGCACCTGCGCTATCAAACCGATGACCAGAAACGAGTGGTCTTTGAACCTGCGCTGGACCTGGCCTCTCTGTTTCCACCCTTGGACTTGGGCGCCATCGGTCAAATCCATATCCAATTTTTCAACCCCAACCGCTGGGCCAAACAGATCAGCCTGACCTTGGTGACAGCAGGGGAGGGCAAACCCCGGGCGCAAGCCGTCAAAGCCGTGACGGTCAAGCCGGAGCTGCAGTGGCAGCCGGCCGTTTTTGTGATCAGCCACATGCCGGACAAGGACCAGGTCCGGCAGCTGCTGATCCAGATCGAAGACGACACAGGATCAGGAGAGCTTTACATGGACCAGATTGAACTGTATTTGGATCCGGATCCGGGAAAGGATGGCCAAAACCATGGCTGAACGGAACAAACCGGCGGCACAACAGGCCTGCGCCCTGTCTTTGCTGCTCGCCATGTTGCTGGCAAGCCTGGTGGCTTGTGCCCCCGTGCCCGCCACAGAAAGCAGGCAGCCCAGCCTGGTGACCGAAACACCCAGCCCTGCCCCAACGGAAAGCCAGCCGGAAAAAACCAGCACCCCAGAGGGCTGTCACCTGCAGCCGATTGCGCCCTTTGGACCTTTTTCCAGCAAAAAAACGGTTGTTTTGCCCGACGGTATCTGGTACGACACCCAGGAGCTGGCAGCCTTGTCGAGGCTTGAGGGGTTGACAGTTGAGACAGACGGGCCCGGCCGCCCCACCTTGTCCCGCCGTGAAGACACGGAAGCAATCCTGACCATAATGGATTCTTCTGACCTGACCTTTCGAAACATCCGCTTTGGCTATGACTGCCAGCAGATCGATCAGGCGGCCTCGAACGGGCAGCCACTGATCCGGATCTTGTCGTCCAAACAGATTGTGTTTGAAGGCTGTGACTTTTTCTCAGCCTCAGGTCCGGCTGTTTTTCTAGAGGCGTCAGAGCAGGTCATCTTCAAGAATTGCACGTTTTACCAGCTGCCGGATGCCCCATTTGAGACCCGCTTTCAAGACATACCCAGCCAGCTGACCTGCAGTGACTGTTTGTTTGAAACGGTCGCCAGCGGTCTGTTGGCCCTCAATGTCCACCGTTCTGTTTTTGACCGTTGCACCTGGATCGGCCACCAGGGCTACCGGATGCCGGTGGCCGCGTTTGAACAGGCGGAAGCTGACCACCTGGCAACTTCACCGGGCTCTCTTGCCAGCCAGCTTGATGGCGTGCTGGCAGCGCGGGTGGACCACCACCTGGATGACAGCCAGAAACTGACGGTCATCAACACAGTTTTTGCCAGCGATGAAGTGTTTGGCCTCTATGAAGCCATGGCGCAAAACCAGGCAGCCTGGTTGCCCGACCAGGCCCTGGACTGGTCTTTGTCGGGTCAGAAAATAGAAGCGGTGCCTGCCGGTCAGGCCCTGGATCCGCGCCTGGGCTTGACCTTGTCACTCAGGGTCCGGGTTGGAGCAGATGCAGAGGCCCCTGAAACAGGACAGCCGCACTACAGCCTGGCCGACCTGCGCTCAGACCTGTCGGAGTTAAAAGGGCTGGAAGCGCATCTGGATCCCCTGTTGACCGGGTCTTTGCAACTGGCACTCAGTGATCAAGAACGCCAGCCCCTGCTTGCTGTCAGCTTGCCCATCCAGGGCCTTCAAGAACGGCTTGAAGACCCCCGTGCCCAGGCCCTTGAAGAAGATGTCCTTTTGCTCAACCCAGGCTTGGTCCCGGCAGCTTTTTTCGGGCTTGAAGGTTACGGCACCTACGCGGCCCGTTATTTTTTGCCCCTGCTTGAGGACGCTTTTTCGGCCTCAGACCGGCCCTTGCTGGTCCAGATAAATGATGAACAGCCTTTGTTGGTCTCTTACTTGCTGACATATGAAGACAGCCGCCTGCAAGAAGGCGTCGTTTTACACCGCTTCTCTCTCGGTTTTCATGCTGGGGGATTGGCCCTGGCCAGCGGTGGCGCCACCCCGGACAACCAGCACCTGCTGACCTTGTGGATCCGGGCCGATCAGGGAGCCAAGCTGCTGGAGCGGTCCGGTCGCCTGCAGCCGGTTCGCCTCCCGGATGCGGCCGAAAGTCGACAACTGCAAAACTGGTTAAACCAGCCTCTTGATCTGGATGATGGCAGGCGCCTGTTTCCCTTGTCGGCTTTTACAGATGAAAGCCTTCAAAATGGACCAGTTTTGCTTGACAGAGGGTCGGATGACACCATTTGGGTTCTGTCCTTTTATTTCACAGAGGCCTTTCAGTTGCAGGCGGTCGAGCAGCGTTTCTCCACAACGGACGCATCCTGGCAACGGCTGTCTGCAAAAGTCTCAACCGGCTGAGCGGCTTCAAAGCTTGCATTTTGCCCGGGCAGCGGGTAAGATGAACGTGTCTTTTCTGCAGTGACGGGGAGGAGTACACGGTCAACCGGCCGTCAGAGAGCAGGGTCCGCTGGCTGGAAGACCTTGTGGGTACGGGTCGTGGAAGGTCGCCTCTGAGCGGAAACGTGTGGCTGCGTTAAGGCTGCAGAGTGCCCGTCTACTGGCGGGAATACTGGTGGTACCACGGAAGAGCTGCTTTCGTCCAGTTGTTTGGATGAAGGCTTTTTTTTGTGATGAAGGGGAGGGCTGAACATGTCAGAAGGAGCCTGGCAGGCCATGCGTATCAGTGGCTTGCTGATTGCTGCAGCGGGATTGCTGCTGGTCTATTTGGCGCCGAAAATCGTGAGCAAGCGGCAACTGGCTGACAAGGTCCAGCTGTCGTCAGACCTGTTCCAGGAGCTGTCCGAAGACGAAGTGAAAAAAGTGCGCCGCGATCGGGCCATTCTCAACCTGAAACTGAAGGGTCTGTTGCTTGCCTCACCTGGCCTGATCCTGATATTGATCGGCTTTAGCCGCTAAAGATGCACAAGAAAGGAAGAATAGGGTAACCATGAAAAGAATCGATGCCATTGATAAAACCTTCGAACCACAAAAACACGAAACGGCCCTCTACCATTCCTGGGAGCAGGCGGGCCTTTTTCAGCCCAACGCGGACACAGAGCAGGCATCCTACACCATTGTGATCCCTCCTCCCAATATCACGGGGGAACTGCACATGGGGCATGCCCTGGACAACACCTTGCAGGATCTGTTGATCCGCTTCAAACGCATGCAGGGCTATGCGGCCCTGTGGCTGCCGGGAACGGACCATGCTTCCATTGCAACGGAGGCTCGGATCGTTGCTGACATGAAAAAAGAGGGGCTGACCAAGGAAGGGATCGGCCGGGAGGCCTTTTTAGAGCGGGCTTGGGCCTGGAAGGAAAAATACGGCGGGCGCATCATCGAGCAGCTCAAACGCCTGGGCGCTTCCTGTGACTGGTCCCGAGAGCGTTTCACCATGGATCAAGGCCTGTCTGAGGCGGTCGCACAGGTCTTCGTCAACCTCTATGAAAAAGAGTTGATTTATCGCGGCGAGCGCATCATCAACTGGTGCCCCGTTTGCCTGACCTCGCTTTCAGATGCGGAGGTGGAGCACGAAGACCAGCAATCTTTTTTCTGGTACATCCGTTACCCGGTGATCGACAGTGAGGAGGGTTTGGTTCTGGCCACCACCCGGCCGGAAACCATGCTGGGTGACACGGCAGTTGCCGTCCATCCTGAAGACGAACGTTACCGCCATTTGATCGGCCGGTCTGTTTTGCTGCCCCTGGTCAACCGTCAAATCCCCATCATTGCGGACAGCTATGTGGATCCGTCCTTTGGAACCGGCGTGGTCAAGATCACGCCTTCGCATGACCCCAATGACTTTGAAGTTGGCCTGCGCCATGGCCTGGAACAGATCAACATCATGACCGAAGATGCCCGGATCAATGAAGCGGGCGGCCGCTATGCCGGCCTGGACCGTTATGAGGCACGCAAGCACCTGGTGGCAGACCTCGAGGCAGCAGGCTACCTGGTCAAAACAGAACCGCATGAACACCATGTGGGCATGTGCTACCGCTGTCACACCACTGTTGAACCACGGGTTTCTCTGCAGTGGTTTGTCCGCATGGCTCCCTTGGCCAAACCTGCCATTGAAGCGGTTCGTCAGCAACAAACGCGTTTTGTACCCGAACGCTTTGAAAAAATCTACTTCAATTGGATGGAAAACATTCGTGATTGGTGTATTTCACGTCAGTTATGGTGGGGCCACCGCATTCCGGCTTGGTATTGCCAGGCCTGCCAGGAGGTGATTGTGTCCACCACGGCGCCAGACACCTGCCCGTCTTGTGCCTCCAGCAGCCTCAAGCAGGATGAAGACACCCTGGACACCTGGTTTTCCTCTGCCCTGTGGCCTTTTTCAACCCTGGGTTGGCCGGAGCAAACTGAAGACATGAAACGGTTTTACCCGACCAGTGTTCTGGTGACTGCCTACGACATTATCTTCTTCTGGGTGGCCCGCATGATCTTTTCGGCCCTGGAGCACACGGGTCAGGTGCCCTTCCACACCGTCCTCATCCATGGCATTGTTCGCGATGCCCAGGGACGGAAAATGTCTAAATCGCTGGGCAACGGCATCGATCCCCTGGAGGTGATCGATGTGTATGGTGCCGATGCGCTGCGCTATACCCTGGTCCACGGTAATGCACCAGGCAGCGACCAGCGTTTCCAGCAGGACAAGCTGGAAGCAGGCAGAAATTTTATCAACAAAATCTGGAACGCCTTTCGTTTTGTCCTCATGAACAGCGATGGCCATCCGGTTTTTGAAGCCCTTGAAGAAACCGATCTGACCCTGGAAGACCGTTGGATTTTGTCCCGCCTGCAGATGCTCAAAACAGATGTGACCGCACACCTGGATCACTATGATTTTGGCCTGGCTCTGGCCAAGCTGACCAGTTTCTTGTGGGATGATTTTTGTGACTGGACCATTGAAATGAGCAAGCCGCGACTGAGCGGCAGCCAGGGAGAGCGTAGTCGCCGGGCAGCACAAGCTGTGTTGACCCAGGTCCTGACCGAGAGCATGCAACTCTTACATCCCTTTATGCCCTTTGTGACCGAAACAATTTACCGGGAGCTGGTTGCTCAAGCGGACAGCATCATGGTTTCGGCCTGGCCTCAGGCGGACCCGTCCCGGCATTATCCGAAAGAGGAAAAAGTCATGAACGCCCTCATGGGCGCCATCCGAGAGATTCGAAGTGTGCGTAAGGCCATGCATGTGCCAGCCTCCCGGAACATCAGCCTGATCGTTGTTTCGGACCAAAAAGAAATTCGGACCTATTTTGAAGAAGGCCTTGCTTATCTTAAGCGCCTGGCCGGCATTGAGTCTTTGCAGACCCGGGCAGACACACATGGCATTCCCTTGACCGCTGTCACGGCTGTTTTTGATGGGGGAACCGTTTACCTGCCCCTGGCAGATCTGATTGACCTGCGCGAAGAATGTGACAGGCTGACGCGTGAAAGCCAGGACCTGCAACAAGAAGTGGACCGGGTTGCAGGCAAGCTCCAAAACAAGACGTTTGTTGACCGGGCACCAGCCGCTGTGGTTCAGGCCGAGCGAGACAAAGAAGCAAAATACCAGCAGATGCTTGAGGACACGCAAAAACGTCTGGCGTTGATTCAAAACGAGCTGAATCAGCTGTGAGCGTTTGGCCCCAGCCCCGTCGCCAGCTTTAATTCTGGCACCAACCCTGTTATAATAGGGTTGGTGCCGTCTGTCATACATGGGGGCGTACTGGTTTCGACGGAGTCGTTGAACCTGAAGAAGCGGGTAGAGGATCCTCGTCGGCCTCTTAAAAAAACGAGGGCTTTTATAATTGCCAATAAACCGGCACTCGCAGCTGCCTAAAACAGTTGCCATCGGCCCATCCGATCTGCTGGATGGATCACCGGTGTCAGATAGCAGACCTTACCTGCTGGCAGGTTAAACAGGTAAACGGATCAGAGACTGCCTGAACTCTGGTTTGTATCACAGGCTACCGGACCGGGACTGTTTGTCAAGGGGCAGCCCGGAAGGGGAATACTTCACACATTGACTGCACCCGGAGATGCTTCAGAGAATAGGGTTTCGGACAGGGGTTCAATTCCCCTCGCCTCCACCAAA
>CAYXIM010000043.1:14970-15581 GCA_964465385.1 uncultured Oscillospiraceae bacterium | reverse complement strand
TTATAACATGTTCCGCCGGCTCTGTGTCCGGTAGGATCAGCCTTCGTAAGAGGCCAGGCGCTTGTAGTTTTCGTACCGCTCACGGGCTGCCTTGGCCGCTTCGCCAAAAATGGCTTCGACCTGTTCAGCCGGGTATTGCTTGTAGAGGGCTGAATAGCGCACTTCCTGCTTGAGGAAGTCTGCAAAATCACCGGACGGCTCTTTGGAATCCAGGACAAACGGGTTCTTTCCATCTTCTTTCAAAGCCGGGTTGTAACGGTAATTGTGCCAGTAGCCAACCGCAACCGCATCTTTTTCACGCTGCTGCGAGACCGTCAGGCCGCCCCGGATGCCGTGGTTGATGCAAGGTGAGTAGCAGATCAGCAGGGACGGTCCAGGCCATTTTTCAGCTTCTGCAAACGCCTTAACCGTCTGGTTCTGACTGGCACCCATGGCCAGCTGGGCAACATAGACATAGCCATAGCTCATGGCCATCAGGCCCAGGTCTTTTTTCTTGATGGGCATGCCACCGGCTGCAAATTCTGCAATGGCTCCGGTCGGGGTTGCCTTGGACGCCTGGCCACCGGTATTTGAATACACTTCTGTGTCCAGCACCAGGATGTTGACGTCTT
>CAYXIM010000043.1:0-14960 GCA_964465385.1 uncultured Oscillospiraceae bacterium | reverse complement strand
AGCACATGGTCCAGGCCGCCAAAGCCGATGTCATAGGCCCAGCCGTCTCCACCGACAATCCAAGTCGAGCGTTTGACAAAATACAGCTCCATTTCGAGGATCTTGTCGATTTTTTCCTTGATGGCCGCCTCCTGGCCTGTATAGGCCTTCAGGGCATCCGCCAGCGCTGTGCTGACCTCGCGGGTTTTTTCACCATCTTCTTTGGCTTCCAGCCAGTTCTGAATGGCTTGTTCAATGGCGTCACCCGGTTTCATGCCGGCCAGTTCGGTCAGCAGGTCCGCCAGGCGGTTACGCATTTGCTTGACACCCAGGTGCATACCCAGACCGTGCTCAGCGTTGTCTTCAAAGAGCGAGTTGGCCCAGGCAGGACCACGGCCATACTGATTGGTTGTGTAGGGCATGGACGGTGCTGAGCCACCATAGATCGACGAGCAGCCGGTTGCATTTGAGATCTGCATCCGGTCACCAAAGAGCTGGGTCATCAGCTTGACGTAAGGCGTCTCGCCACAGCCGGCACAAGCTCCCGAGAATTCAAAGAGCGGTTGCTCGAACTGGCTCCCCTTGACCGTGTTGATCGACATGGGATTTTTCTTCGGTGACAAAGACATGGCGTGGGTCCAGTGGTCTGCTTCAATCAGATGATCCCCGATCGGCTTCATGAACAGCGCCTTGCCACGGGCCGGGCAAACCTGGGCACAGGATCCGCAACCGGCGCAATCCATGGCGGAAACCTGAATGCGGTACGCATACTCCTGATAGGGCCTCATGCCCTTCTTGGTGACAAAGGTGTCCGGTGCCTGTTCGGCTTCTTCTTCCGTCAGCAGGAAGGGGCGGATGGCCGCATGCGGGCAAACCAGTGCACATTGGTTACACTGGATGCAGGCATCCGCATCCCAGATGGGAATCTGGACGGCAATCATGCGCTTCTCGTACTGAGCGGTGCCCTGGGGAAAAGTGCCGTCTTCACGGCCCTTGAAGGCACTGACCGGCAACAAATCGCCCTGCTGGGCGTTCATGACGTCGGCCACTTCACGGATGAAAGCCGGCACGTCACGTGCTTCAACCGGCTGGTCGACCGCATCGGCCCAGGCCTTCGGAACCGGCACTTCGCGGACCGAATCGATGCCTGCTTCCACCGCGGCATAGTTCATGGCTACAATTTCATCGCCTTTAGACCCATATGAGGAGACAATGGCTTGTTTCATGTAGTCAACGGCCTGATCAACCGGAATGACCTCGGTCAGTTTGAAGAAGGCCGCCTGACAGATGGTGTTGATGCGCCCGCCCAGGCCGATTTCGGCAGCCAGGGACACCGCATCAATGGCAAAGAGACTGATGTTTTTCTCAACCAGCGTCCGCTTGACAGAAGCAGGCAGGTGCTGGTCCAGCTCTTCATCACTCCACTGGGTGTTGAGCAGGAAGGTGCCGCCTGGTTTAAGGGCAGCCAGCATATCGTACTTGTCCACATAGGTCTGGTTGTGGCAGGCAACAAAGTCTGCCCGGTTAACCAGATAGGTTGAACGGATGGGTGCTTCACCAAAGCGCAGGTCAGAAATGGTGACCCCGCCGGATTTTTTAGAGTCATAGGAAAAGTAGGCCTGAACATACAGGTCTGTGTGATCGCCAATGATCTTGATTGAGTTTTTGTTGGCGCCAACCGTTCCATCCGATCCCAGGCCCCAGAAACGGGCTGCGATCGTTTTTTCATCGGCCACGTCAATAGATTCTTCAATGGGCAAGGACAGGTGGGTGATGTCATCGACAATCCCAATGGTGAAGCCGTGCCTGGGCTGGTCGGATGCCAGGTTCTTATAGACGGCGACAATCTGGTCCGGCGTGGTGTCCTTGGAGCCGAGGCCGTAGCGTCCACCAACGATGATGGGTGCATCTGCCCGTCCGGCATAAGCTTCGCACACGTCCAGATACATGGGTTCGCCGTGGGCACCGGGTTCTTTGGTGCGGTCCAGCACAGCAATTTTTTTGACGGTTTCCGGCAGGGCAGCCAACAGGCGCTCGACAGAGAAGGGGCGGTAGAGGTGAACTTGCACCATACCCACTTTCTCACCCTTTCGGTTGAGGTAATCAATGGTTTCTTCGATGGTTTCACAGACCGAGCCCATGGCAATGATGACACGTTCAGCATCCGGGGCACCGTAGTAGTTAAAGAGCTGGTAATCGCGACCGGTCAGCTGACTGATTTCGTTCATGATCTGTTCAATCATGTCCGGCAGCCTGTCGTAGAAGGGATTGCTGGCTTCACGGGCCTGGAAGAAAATATCCGGATTTTGTGCGGTTCCACGCAGCACCGGTTTATCCGGGTTCAAAGAGCGCTCACGGAACGCCTTCACGTCATCCATATCGACCAGTTTGGCCAGGTCCGCATAGTCCATGACTTCGATCTTCTGAACTTCATGTGAGGTTCTGAACCCGTCAAAGAAATGGAGGAAGGGCACACGGCTCTTGATGGCCGCCAGATGAGCGACAGCTGCCAGATCGGCACTTTCCTGAACACTGGATGAAGCCAGCAGGGCAAAGCCGGTCTGGCGGCAGGCCATGACATCAGAATGGTCGCCGAAAATGGACAGGGCATGTGCTGCCAGCGTCCTTGCTGTGACATGGAAGACACCAGGCAAAAGCTCGCCTGAGATCTTATACATGTTGGGCACCATCAGGAGCAGGCCCTGAGAAGCCGTATAGGTGCTGGTTAAAACACCCGATGCCAATGAACCGTGAACCACAGCCGAGGCACCGCCTTCAGACTGCATTTCGATCACATTGACCGTTTGACCAAAAATATTTTTCCGTCCTTCCAGTGCCCAGCGGTCGATGTAGTCAGCCATGGGTGACGAAGGGGTGATCGGATAAATACCCGCTACTTCCGTAAAGGCATACGAAGAGTAGGCAGCGGCAGCGTTGCCGTCTATGGTCATGTACTTTTTCGTTTTCGCCATGAAATTCTCTCCTTTATGTTTCATTGCTAGCAAACCAATATCTTATTGACCAACAAACATTATAACACAGCCGGGTCCCGACAAACAATCAGGCTGCGACCGGTCATCTCTTCCGGGACAGGCAGGCCCATCAAGTCAAGAATGGTCGGCGCCAAATCAGCCAGTCGGCCTTCTTCAAGCCTGCATTCACCGGTACCCACCACAATCAGCTCAACCGGGTTGGTGGTGTGGGCCGTGAAGGGCCCCCCCGTTTCAGGGTCAATCATTTGTTCCGCGTTACCATGGTCGGCTGTCAGCAAAAGCAGCCCACCTTGCCGCTTGACCGCCTCAACCACTTGACCGACGCACGTGTCCACCGCTTCGACAGCCTGGACAGCTGCCTCGATAAAACCGGTGTGGCCCACCATGTCACAGTTGGCGAAGTTGAGGATGATGACATCATAACGGCCCGAATCAATGCGTCGAACGGTTTCTGCAGCCACCTCATACGCACTCATTTCCGGTTTGAGGTCATAGGTGGCCACAGCCGGAGAGGCAATCAAACAACGCTCTTCTCCGGGGTATTCCGTTTCCACACCACCGTTGAAGAAGAAGGTCACATGCGGGTACTTTTCGGTTTCAGCGATGCGCAGCTGGGTCAAGCCATGGTCAGAGATCCAGGAGCCGAAGGTGTTGGCCAAGGCATCCGGATGGTAGGCCACCTGCAGGCCGGGAAAAGCCTCGAAGGTGGCATCATACTGGGTCATGGTCACATAGGTCAGGGCAAACGCACCCGCTGGCCGCGTGAAACCTGTAAAAGACGGGTCCATCAAGGCACGCGTCAGCTCCCGGGCCCGATCCGGCCTGAAGTTAAAAAAGATAACCGAATCATTGGCCTGGAGCAAACCGACTGGTTGGCCTTGTCGGCACACCACTGTCGGCAGCACAAATTCATCCATGACTCCCGCCTGGTAAGAAGCTTCAATGGCCGCCAGCGGGTCCTCTGTTTGAACCCCCTGGCCAGATACAATGGCCTGGTAGGCCTTTTCCACCCGCTCCCAGCGGTTGTCTCGGTCCATGGCATAATAGCGGCCAGACATGGTGGCCAGAGAGCCCGTGCCAATCTGGTCAAGCATTTCCAGCAGGTCACGGGTGTAGCCCAGCGCAGAATCAGGCGGCACGTCACGGCCGTCAAAGAAAGCATGGACATAGACGTGTTCCAAACCAGCTTCATGGGCCATACGCAGCAAGGCGTAGAGGTGTTCCTGGTGACTGTGCACACCGCCATCGGACAAAAGGCCAAAGAGGTGCAGGGCCGAACCGTTTCTGCGGCAGTTGTCCACGGCCGCCGTCAAGGCTGGGTTGCGGGAAAAGTCCCCTTCGGCAGCAGCCTTGGTGATGCGTGTCAGTTCCTGGTAGACGATGCGGCCTGCTCCGATGTTGGTATGTCCCACCTCGGAATTGCCCATCTGCCCGTCAGGCAGTCCGACATCCATGCCACTGGTTCGGATCAATGTGTGCGGGTGCTGGGCCCGCAAGCCGTCGATATTAGGGGTTTTGGCCAGGGAAATGGCATTTCCCGGACCGGATGGGGCAGAGCCAAAACCATCCAGAATCATCAAAACAAGCGGCCGCTGTTTCGCTTTTTTCATCATGCACGTCCTTTCATGCGGTCCCGTCAGGCTCGGCCAGCCAGGCAAATGGCTGCAAAGTCATCCACCTTGAGCGAGGCTCCGCCGACCAGTGCGCCGTCAATGTCGGCTTGGTTGAAAAGGCCGGATCCGTTTTTGGCGTTGACTGATCCCCCATAGAGAATACGCACCTGTTGGGCAACCGCTTCGTCGTAGCGTTCTGCGATGGTTTGGCGGATCATGGCACAAACTTCCTGTGCCTGCTCGGCAGTTGCCACCCGACCTGTGCCGATGGCCCAGATGGGTTCATAGGCGATAGTGATAAAAGGCATCTGAGCGGCATCAATATCTGCCAGAGCAGCCAGGATTTGCTGGCGGATCCAGGGCAGGGTCTCCCCTGTTTCGCGCAGCTCCAACGATTCGCCACAGCAAATGATGGGGCGAAGCCCCCACTGGCGTGCCGCCTTGGTCTTGCGGTTGACTGAGGCATCGCTTTCACCAAAACAAGCGCGGCGTTCTGAATGACCGATCAGGACATGGGAGACCCCAAGTTCGGCCAGCATTTTTGCTGAAATCTCTCCGGTGTAGGCTCCCTGGTCTTCTGCGTGACAGTTTTGTGCCGCCACCTTCAGGTTGGTGTAGGCACACGCTTTGACCACGTCAGGTAAAACGGTGAAAGGAACGGCCAGGACGATTTCAGCATCAGCCTGGGCAACGGCAGCCTTGAGGGCCCCCACCAGGTCCAGGGCCTGGGCCGGCACACCCAGGTTCATTTTCCAGTTGCCGGCAGCCAGGGTTCTTCTGGCATTCTGGTTGTCAAGGGCATCAATGCCGGGCAGGACTTTGCCTTCCAGCAATTCCAAAGACGCGCCGCCACCGGTCGAGATGTGGGTCACCCGGTCTGCAAAGCCCAGTTTTTCAATGGCTGCAGCCGAGTCTCCGCCACCGATGATCGACAGGGCATCTGATTCGGCGATGGCGCGGGCCACCTCTCGGGTACCGGTTGCAAACGCATCAAATTCAAAGACACCCATGGGGCCATTCCAGACAACTGTCTGGGCGGTTTTCAGGATGCGGGTGAAGTTTTCAACGGCCTTGGGACCGATGTCCAGCCCCATCCAGCCATCGGGAACCTCACCGGATGCCACCACCTGTGAGGGAGCGTCTGCGGCAAAGGTCTCTGTGATCACCGTGTCACAGGGCAGGACCAGGTTGATGTTTTTAGCCTTGGCTTTGTCCAGCAGACCTTTGGCCAGATCAATTTTGTCAACCTCACAAAGGGATGAACCGATCTGTTTGCCCTGTGCAGCAAAAAAAGTGTAGGCCATGGCGCCGCCAATGATCAAGGTGTCCACCTCTTCCATCAGCTTGTCGATGACCCCGATTTTGTCAGAGACCTTGGCACCGCCCAGGATGGCCACAAAAGGTCTGGGCGGGTCTTGGAGCGCCTGTCCCAGAAAATCAAGTTCTTTCTGGATCAGAAAACCCGAGACAGCCGGTAGGAACTTGGCCAGGCCGGCTGTTGATGCATGGGCGCGGTGAGCCGTGCCAAAGGCGTCATTGACATAAAGTTCAGCCAGGGCAGCCAGCGAACGGGCAAAAGTCGGATCGTTTTTGGTTTCCTCTTTGTGAAAGCGGACGTTTTCCAGCATGAGGATATCACCGGGTTTGAGGGCTTGGGCTTTCTGGCGCGCATCATCACCAACGACATCTGCCGCCAGCACAACCGGTCGACCGAGCAATTCAGCCAGTCGCTGGGCGGCCGGTTTCATGGAGAATTTGGCCTCAGGTCCTTTCTTGGGCCTGCCAAGGTGGGAAACCAAAATGATGGCGGCCTCCTGGTCCAGCAAATACTGGAGGGTGGGCAAGGCCCCTCGAATCCGTTTATCGTCTGTGATCTCACCGGTTTCTGGATCCAGTGGCACGTTAAAATCCACGCGCACAATCACTTTTTTATGCTTTACATCAACATCACGAACACTTTTTTTCAAAATGGCCATTCCTGTCACGCTCCTGTCTTGTGATTAAACGTTCCTCTTTCAAGCTCTCAATAAGCCACCTTGTATTTTATACTGAACAGGCGAACAGATCAATGCCGGTAGGCGCTTTTGGGCAGAATTCAGCAGAGCTGACAGAAGCGTCCTGTGGTAAAATAGGATCGATTGAACAGATTATGGAGGGTTTCATGAAAATTTCTCTGCTGATTCCGTTTTATAACGAAGAAGACATGATCCCGTTGACACTGCAAACCCTGGAACCCATTTTGGAATCCGTCAGCCCAGATCATGAGCTGCTCTTGATCGATGACGGCTCAACAGATGAAACCTGGTCGATCATCCAATCGGCCAACACCCGGGACAGGCGCATCAAAGGCATCCGGTTTTCCAGAAACTTTGGCAAAGAAGCGGCCTTGTGTGCCGGCCTGGATGCTGTGACGGGGGATGCGGTCATCATCATGGACGGTGACCTGCAACATCCGCCTGAACACATCCCCCAGATGGTCGCCAGCTGGCAGGAAGGGTTTGACATCGTTGAAGGGGTTAAGCAGACCCGTGGCAGGGAGTCCAAAAAAAGCCGGCGGAACGCCTCTCTTTTTTACAGGCTGTTTCACCGCTTCAGCGGCTATGACCTGACCAATGCCTCAGACTACAAGCTGCTTGACCGGCGCGTGGTTGACCAATGGCGCCGCCTTGGCGAGCACGACACCTTTTTTCGCGGCCTTTCCGCCTGGCTGGGCTTTAAGCGGACCCATTTTTATTTTGATGTGGCCGACCGCAAAGCAGGCAAGAGCAAGTGGTCTTTGTTCAGGCTCATCTCCTTGAGCCTGAACGCCATCACCAGTTTCACGGCCGCGCCCTTGCAGTTCATCACCTTGCTGGGTCTGCTGATGCTGGTCGGCTCAGCCATCCTGGTCGTCCAAACCCTGGTCACTTTTTTCACCGGACAGGCCCAAACCGGTTTCACCACTGTTATTTTGCTGCAACTGTTGATCGGCGGCAGCCTGATGATCAGCCTGGGTCTGATCGGCATGTACATCGCCCGTATTTTTAATGAAGTCAAAGGCCGACCGCGTTACATCGTCTCCGATCAAACCAGCGGCCAGGAGCAGACTGGCTCGCCATGATGGCGATCCTGTGGCTTTTTTTGACCGGCCTGCTGGGCTGGCGCCTGCTGGAACCGGCCTTTCAAAGCTCGCTGCAGTTGCCTGAAACCCCCGCCTGGCTGGCCCGGCTGGCGGCCTCTCTGGTGACGGGCCTGCTAACCGGCAGCTGGCTGACTTACCTGCTGGCCTATGCGTTCGCCCGTTTGCTGCCTGATGGCCACCACCCCCTGCTCTATGCCAACACCCTCTATCTGGTTGCAGCCACGGTCTGGTTTGCCTGGTCACGGATCCGCTTTAGAAACACCAGAAAAACCCCTATCTGGCCTGGTTTGTTGCGTTCGCTTAAAACGCGTCCCGGCCTGCTGTACCTGGGCATGCTCCTGGTTTGGGCCGGACTGGGTTGTTGGCTGATGGTCACCACCTTCAGCCGGACCAACAACTACCTGCACGCCGGTGTGACCGTTTTCAGTGACTTCGCTCCGCACACAGCCGTCACCGCCTCGTTCTCCTCCGGTCGAAATTGGCCTTCTCACTACCCCCACTTCGGGGCCGACGGTATGCGCTACCACTTCATGTTTTTTTTCTTGTGCGGCAACCTCCATTACCTGGGCTTGCCCATGGACTGGGCCATCAACCTGCCCAGCCTTTTGACCTGGCTGGCTTTTGTCGTCCTGCTGGCTGCCTTCGCTGTCCAGCTGACCGGCCGGGAAAACGCCTTCTGGCTGGCCCCCATCTTATTTTTCTTTCGCAGCTCCCTGGCTATCTGGACCCACCTGAGCCAGGAGCTTACCGCCAGCACCGGACCCAGAGACCTGCTCTCCCTCGTGGGCAGCCTGCTGCGCCAGGACCGTTTTATCGGCAGCACCCTGCATGATGACTGGGGCTTATGGGGGGTGAATGTCTTCGCCAACCAACGGCATTTCCTGTCTGGCCTGGCCCTGGCCCTGACGGTCCTTTTTTTGCTCATGCCTGATGTCGAGCAGGGGCTGGCCCAAGGCGGTCTGGCTTCTCTGCGTCGCCGGGACGGCTGGCTTGTGGCAGATCCGGCAGCCAGAAAACGCTTGTCTGTCGCACTCCTGATCGTCTTGCTTCTGCCCTATTGGCATGGCTCTGCCTGCATCTGGCTGCTGCTGGTCCTCTTTCCCCTGGCCCTGGTGGCAAGCCGCCGCCTTGCTTTTCTGGCTCTGGCTCTGACAGCCGTGGCGTCATCATTGCTGCAAATCCGATTTTTTGCCGGCCCGTCCGGTGCAACCGTCCGGCCTGCTTTACACATCGGCTTTTTGGCCGCATCGCCAACGGTGACAGGCATGGCTCTGTACCTGCTGGCCGTGACCGGGCTGGTCTTTCCCCTCTTGCTGGTCTCTTTTTTCCTGCAAGACCGCAGCCGCCGCCTCTTTCTGTTGGCCCTTTCCCTGCCCCTTGTCTTCACCTTTACCGTTTCCCTGACACCGGATGTGACGGTCAACCACAAATACCTGATCGCCTCACTGGCCCTCTACCAGGCCTTTGTTGCCGATTTACTCTTGCGTTTATGGGACAGTAAAAAAACCTGGATCGGGCGGCTTGCCGCCTGCTGCCTGGCCTTTGTCCTGACCCTGACCGGCCTTGAAGAGTGGGTCATCATGCGAAACGCCAACCAGCACACCGTGTCCATTCATCAGGCTGATCCCCTTGTGGCCTGGATCAAAGCCAACACCCACCCGGATGACCTCTTTGTGACCGCACCTTACCACTTCCATGCTTTTTTCCTGTCAGGCCGACAGGTTTTCCTGGGGCATGCCTACTATCCCTGGTCAGCCGGACACGATACAGCCGGCCGCCTGCGCGTGGAACAAACGCTTCTTTCCGGAAGCGGTGGCGACCAGCTGGCCCTGCGCCGCCTGGTTGACGACAACCAGCTGGCTTATTTGCTGCTTGACGACACCTTGCGCCAGCACCCGGATTTTACCGTTGATGAGGCGTTTTTAGATGCCACGTTCCCGCTTGTCGCCCGCTTTTCAGATCGCCAGCACAGCAAACTATACGACCTTCGAAACCCAGTCTCAAAAAACCCTTGAAAGGACAAGCCATGACTGCCCAAGACAAACGCCTGACACTGTTCACGCTTTTATCCCAGGCCCAGGACCGAACGGATGTGGATTTACACCTGCACACCACCCATTCTGACGGATCGGACACACCAGAGGAACTGGTCGACCGGGTCCTGGCGGCCGGGTTAACTCTTTTTGCCATCACCGATCACGACACCATGTCCGCCATTCACAAGGCCAGCGCGTATCTGGATCAGCAAAAACAAGGCCACCGGGACCTGGTTTTTCTGCCGGGAGTCGAGTTGTCAACCGATTGGCAGGGACACGACTGTCACATACTGGGCTATTTTTTACCTGATCAGGCCAACCCCCTGGCCACCTTTCTGGCACAGCAGCGCCAAAACCGTGCGGACCGCAACCAGGCCATGCTGGACCGCTTGCACGAGCTGGGCTACCCCATCGACCGATCGGTTTTCAAGAGCGGAGATGTCGCGTCGACCGGCCGGGTGCACATGGCCAACCTGCTGGTCCAGGCCGGCTATTGCACCAGCCTGCAAGACGCCTACGACACCTTGTTAAGCCAGGGAAAACCTGCTTACATCCAGCGCAAACGTGTGTCTGCTGCTGCGGGCATCCGGGCCATCCAACAGGCCGGCGGCCTGGCGGTTGTGGCCCACCCGGCCCTTTACGGCTGGTGTGATGGTCAAACCATCGTGTCAGACCGGCTGTTGGCCCACCTGACGGGCTTACAGGCCCTGGGCCTGGATGGCATCGAGGTGATCCACGGCCAGACCAGCCCGGCCCAGGAGGCCGAACTTGAAACAGCCGCCTTGGCCCTGGGGCTCTTGCGGACCATCGGCAGCGATGACCACGGCAGCAACAAGGAACAGCCCTATCTCTTTCAGGCCACCAGCCCAACCAGTGTCCCCAGACGCCTGTTGGTGGTGGCTGCGCTGGCCTGTGTCCGCCAGGGGGGGCTGGCCCATTACCTGCTTTTTCAAAGGCCCGAGCAGGGCAGCTTGGCTGGTTTGTGGGAGCTGCCCGGCGGCAAGCTGGAGCCAGGTGAAAGCCCGGACCAAGCGTTAAAGCGCGAACTGCATGAAGAGCTGGGCATCCGCCTGGATGAGGCGGTCTTGCGAACGGCCTTTTATCACGATGAACCCGGCAGGCGCCTCACCCTCATGGTCTTGACAGCTGCCATCGATCCTGATCAAGTCACCTTGAAGGTCCATCAGGCCATGAAGCAGGTCACCGCCAGGCAGGCTCTGAACCTGCCCCTGCTGCCGGCAGACCGGCTCTTTTTTCAAAAGCTGGCACAAGAAGAGACCGCCTGTTTGTAAAGGCGGTCTGGGTGGCACGATCAGCTGTCGGTCTTTTCTTCCGTTTCCGGCTCAGCCTCGGGCTTTTCTCCGGTCGTCTCCTGAGGCTGCGTTTGTGCAGGCGGTTTTTCCTCTTCCACAGCTGGTGGTGACGTCTCAGATGGTTTCTCGTCTTCTTTGGGGTCTTCTTTTTCTTCTTTGGGCGGGCCGTGATCGATAATCGCCTGGATCGACGGGTAGCGGCTCTTGGCCAGCCGCTCGCGCTTGATCACCGAGCCATCTTTTGTCCAAACCTTGTAGGACGTGGACAACTGGCCGATGTGCTCTTCACGGATGACCACTTTCTGGCCCGGCTTAAGATCCGGGTTGAGGCGTTCGATGGGTTTATCCACGGGGATGTAGCCATCGTGTGTGGACGTGATGCTGATGCTGACCCCATCTTCAAGGGCGCGGCCATAGACCTGAAAAACAACAGCTGGTTTGTCGTACCAGGCAACGATGGCAACCGGATCATCGGTGTTGTTTCTGAACTTAAAGTCTGCGCCAGGCCAGTTAACCGTGGCATCCATGCCAATCTGTGTGTAGGAGCTGGGCCAGGAGTGTGGGTGGCGCTCTATGATCTCCAGGTCTGCCATGACCACCGCCTGGTAAAGGGTTGTGTTGGGCTGGCAGATACCGCCGCCGTAAATATCGGGTTCTAAAATACCATTGACAATGCCGCCAGCCGGCTTGAAGCCCCTGGCCGCTGTTCGCTGGCCGATGTAACGGTTGAAGGAGAACGACTCGCCCGGTTGCAGCACCATCCCATTGATTTTCTGGCAAATCAAGCGGATGTTTTCATCCCGGGGCGGGTTGTATGCCCGGGCATAGGTGCGGGCTTCAGAAACAAAACCCAGGGCCTTGCCCAGTTCAGCTGCCGATTTTCCGCTTGTGGTGGTTTTTCCCGCCACGGCTGTCCGAGCATCTTCAGCGCCTGCCTGCAGGTGGCTGACCACCAGGTCGTGGCAAGCGCTCAGATCTGTGGTGAAACCCGGCCAGCCTTCTTCGATGACAAAGCTTCTTGAGGCCACATCAAAGCCTGTGGCTGTGGCCCCGCGGGGCTGGACATCAATTGCCGCGGCCAGGCGCTTGAGGGTTTTTTCAATCAGGACATTATCCCAGCTGACTGTTGTTGTCAGGACCAGCGGCTCTGTTTTGAGAGCTTCCACCTGCTCAAAAGCAGCTTCAAGTTCATGGTCCGGCGCATCTGTAGGCACCCGCCCAACGGCCCAGGCCCGCTCCAACACGTCTGCCCAGTCTGTTTTTCTGCCGCAGGCAAGCGCCGTTACAGGCCAGCTGGCATCCTGATGTTCAAAAGACAGCACCAGCTGGCTGTTCTGGACTTGCTCACGCTGGAGCAGGGCCAGCCTGACCGCTTCAAGGCTCTGGCCGGAACAGTCGATGTCATCAATCCAGATGCCTTCAAAAAACGTTTCCCGCATCAGGGTGTCGAGCATGCTGGCACGCAGGTCTTCCTGGGTTCTCTCTCCGGAAGCTCCCGGGCCGGTCGCGGTCGGCTGGCTGGCAGCGAAGCTGGGCCGCCAATATTTTGCGATAAAATGACCGCCCACACCCGCACCTGCAACGAGCAGCACGAGTACCGGAATCAGCCAGCGGCGTGGTCTACCCTTTTTTACCGGTCCTTTTTTGTTCATATCTCTTATGCCCTTTCACAAGACACATTATGGTACGATGCGCCGGATCGAAACGATAGGGTCGCGCCCGATGCGCAAGGTGGACAAAACCACTTTTCCTTTTGATGATGAGGCATGAATGTATTGTCCCTGGCCGATGTAGAGGCCAACGTGATCACACACGCCGTTTCGGCTCCAGTCAAAGCAAAGGATGTCTCCTGTTGTGATTGCATCGGCTTTGACCGCAACACCCAGGGTGCTTTGCACCGCTGCCTTGTGTGGCAAGGTGATGCCCAGGACCTGTCGGTAGATGTAGCGTGTGAACCCTGAACAGTCTACGCCACTGGCAGAAGACCCGGCGTAGGTGTAACGCACACCGATCATGCTCTGGGCCAACCCAACCATCTCCTGTTTTTGTGCCTCTGTTAAACCCGATGTGCCCTCAGCAGCGGGTGGTGCTTGTGGAGCGGTTTCCGCCGGCTGTGTGGGCTGGGTTGCGGCCGGCTCGGTCGTTGTCGTTTGTGTCACAGTCGGCTGAGGTTCAGTCGGCTGGGGTGTCGGGGCCGGCTTGTGGATGACCTGGCTTGAGATCAGGTCGTTATAGATATAGGCGGTTGAACCGTCCGTCAGCAAAAGGGCAGACCAGTAGGCGCCCACGCCTTGCCTTTGCAAGCTGTCGCCCATGGTCACCTGACCGGCTCGTTCCGCATCTGATCGGGGCAAGGTCCGAAGGTTGGCGTTGAAGGCCTTGACATAGACTGTTTCTTCAACCTGTTTAAAGGCTGCCGGAGACAAGGGTTCCTGGATCACACCAGATGCATCACGTTCAAGCGAGGGAGTGGACGGTTCTGTTTGCGCAGGGGTATCAGACGTTGCGTCCGACTCAGCGGGACGGCTGTCAGGACCGGGTGCCGCGCTGGTTTCAGCCGTCGTTTCCAACGGTGGCAATTCAGGCTCGGCTGTATCGATTGGTTCGGGTAACCTGGCAGGCAGTTGCGCTGTTTGACCGGGGTCTGTCAGTTGGGGCTGGGCCACAATCCACTGGTTCCAGTACGTCCCCCGGCTCAAGCCTGCAATGGGATCTTCCTGCCAGGAAAAAGGGTCCGTCGTGTGAGGGTCCTGAGCGGGTTCGACCGGTAGGGTCTGGATGACCAGCACCTGGGCTCCCGGTCCCACGGTCAGGTAGACAACCAAGGTTGTCAAGACCAGCACCACCGCCACAGACGGCAGCCACCTGAGGGCTCGCTCCACATGCTGCCCGCTGTTTCGGTCTGCCTGCGGGCGCCTTTCAAATCGGGCCCTTGTCAGCCTGGTCAGGCGTCTGGGGGCGTCGCTTGTTTGTTTGCCGTTCTGGCTTGTCTTCATGCGTTCTCCATCGGTCGGTTGTTTCAGCATCATTATACATAAAAGGTCCACAGATGGGTACATCAGGTTTCAGATTGTAAAAAAGGCAGAGGCGCATGCCTCTGCCTGTGTCACCTGCCTTTACAGAACAGGCCTTTTACTGAATATCAATTTTTTTGGTTTCTTGCTGCTTGGGTTCCCGCTTGGGCAAGGTCAGGCGCAAGATCCCGTTTTCCATTTTGGCCGTGATGTTTTCCTCATCGATGTGCTCCAATGAGAAGCTTCTTTTCATGGAGCAGCAATGCCGTTCACGGCGCAGGTAACGCGCCTCATGATCCGTTTCTTTGCTTTCTTCATGCTCGACCGATATGGTCAGCTGTCCGTCGTCAACATCAATGCTGATGTCCTCTTTGTTGACACCGGGCAGTTCTGCCTCCAGCCAGTAAGCGTCGTCTGTTTCTCCGATATCCACTTTCATGAAAGCACTCCGCGTGTAGTAGGTCGGAAAAACAGCATCATTAAAAAATTGTTCGAACACACGGTCAAGGTTCCACTCCTGATTCCGGTTCGCCTGCATCTGGCCTCTTCTACGATCAAAGGGTACCAATCCAAACATACTCAGCACCTCCTGTGTTTGACTATCTTTGACTTTCCTAACTATTATTATATCCCCTTTGATTTATTTGTCAAGCTTTCATCTTTATAACCAGATGCCTAAAGCTAAAAATATTATTTTTAGACTTTTATTCAATTATATCTATTTAAATTTCACGCATTTTCGTTTTATCATCGATTAAATATCGTAATTCTATGATTTGATTGATTTTAATCCTCATGCAGGCAGTCAAAAGATCTGGCAAATCTGAACAGATCGATATTTCCCCATAAAACGACACCGAGAAAAACTACCGTGCTTAAAAAACATTCCCC
>CAYXIM010000042.1:0-15978 GCA_964465385.1 uncultured Oscillospiraceae bacterium | reverse complement strand
GGCGGGGATGGTGGTTGTCGTCTTCATGGCCGTCCTTCTTTCAGCCCGGCCGCCACAGCGTCCAGGAAACCTGCCGTGTCAACGACCGTCACCTCAGGCAGGTCCACCTGGTTTTTCAGGTCCCCGGTCACCAGGCCCCGGTTGATGGTGGCCAGGGCGGCGGCATCCATGGCATCGGCAAAAGCCACCAGATCTGCCAGGCCGTCCAGGGTCCCCCGCTGGCGCAGGGCGCCGCTCCAGGCAAAGAGCGTGGCCATGGGGTTGGTCGAGGTCTTCTCACCCTTGAGGTAGCGGTAATAGTGGCGGGTGACTGTGCCGTGGGCGGCTTCATACTCGGTGGTGCCGTCGGGGGCCATGAGGACCGAGGTCATCAGGGCCAGGCTGCCGGAGGCAGAGGCCAGCAGGTCGCTCATGACGTCGCCGTCGTAGTTCTTGCAGGCCCAGATGAAGCCGCCTGCTGAACGGACCACCCGGGCAACAGCATCATCGATCAGGGTGTAAAAATAGGTCAGGCCCGCCGCTTGGAAGGCATCCTTGTAGTCGGCTTCAAAGACCGCTTCAAAGATGTCCTTGAAGCGGTGGTCATAGGTTTTGGAGATGGTGTCCTTGCTGGCAAACCACAGGTCTTCACCTTGGGTCAGGGCGTAGGTCATGCAGGCACGGGCAAACGCCTCGATGGAGCGGTCGGTGTTGTGCATGCCCAGGACGATGCCGGGTCCATCAAAGTCGTGGACCAGCTGGCGTGTCTGGCTGCCGTCTGGAGCGGTCAGGAGCAGCTCCGCGCGGCAGGCCCCCTGGACCTGCAGCTCACTGCTTTTGTAGAGGTCGCCGTAGGCATGCCGGGCGATGGTGATGGGTTTTTGCCAGGTGCTGACGGTGGGCCGGATGGCATCGATCTGGATGGGCCGGCGAAAAACGGTGCCATCCAGGTAGCCGCGCAAGGTGGCATTGGGGCTGGGCCACAGCTGCTTGAGCTTGTATTCGTCCATCCGCTGGGCATTGGGCGTGATGGTGGCGCATTTGACGGCCACCCCCAGTTCGCGGGTGCGCCGGGCGGCGGCCAGGGTCACCTGGTCGTCCGTCTGGTCCCGGTGTTCAAGCCCCAGGTCAAAATAGTCGGTCTTGAGGGCCACAAAGGGCCTGATGACCTTGTCCTTGATCTGCTGCCAGATCACCCGGGTCATCTCATCCCCGTCCATTTCCACCAGGGGTGTCTTCATCTGTATCCGATCCATAGCGGCCTCCTCCTGTTTGTCCTGTCGCCCATTATAGTGAAAGGGGCCTTAGCGCGTCAACGACCGGGAACAGTCAATGAGCAGGGTCTCCAGGCCCAGGCGGTCACCAATCTGGCCGCTCTTGATGGCCACATCGGTTTCGAAACACAGGGCATAGAGGCTTTCAAGCCTCTCGATGGGTAAACCGGCCGCCTGGCTGGCCAGGCGTGCGGCCACAAAGGGCGGCAGCTTGAGGCGGGAGCCGATGGCTTCCTTGGCTTTCAAGTCGGCGGCACAGATCAGCTGGCGGAAATGGCGGGTCAGCATGAACAAGATCAGCTGGACCGGCTGTTTCTGGGCGATCAGGGTGTCGGTCAGGCGCAGGGCGTCACTGACCCGGCCCGCAGACAGGGCATCGGTCATGTGAAAGATGGTCCCATGCAGGTCAGGGAGCGAGACAGCCTCGATCAGGTCCAGGTCGATGTGGGTGCAGGCGGTGGCCTGGCAGGTCAAAAAGAGCTTTTTCAGCTCCTGGTCCAGGACCTGCATGCTGCCCTCGCAGCGGTCGATCAGGCTGGCCGCGGCCGCGGGATCGATGGTCAGGCCCTGCTGGCGGCACAGGCCCTCCACCCATTGCTGGAGGACCCGCGGCTGGGCCCGGTCAAACAGGGCCAGCAGCCCCTGGCTTTCAATGGCCTGCACCAGTTTTTTCAGGCGGCGGTCGATTTTTTCTTCCATGAAGAGCAGGCAGACCGAATCAGGCAGGGCCTGAATCAGGGCCACCAGGCCATCAGTTGTGGCTGCCCCCGCCACAAACCAGTTGGAGGCGCGCACGATCACCAGCTTGCGCGTGGACAAAAACGGCGGTGTCATCACTTCGCTCCGGATCTGCTCCAGGCTGATCTGGCCGCCACGCCCGGCCCCGGTCAGGAGGACCCGGTCCAGGTCAGCTGCGCCCGGGGCGATGAGCACCTCGGTCAGGGTCGCCGCGATGTTTTCGATCAGAAAGGTTTCTTCACCGGCCAGCACCAGCAGGCGCGGGATGTCGCCACGCCGGATGGCTGCCTTGAGGTCATTGAAGCTGGGTCCTTGCCGGGTCTGTCGCGCCATGGTCTTCTTCCTCCACTGCGGTCTGGACGCTGAGCCGCCCCGCCTTGAAGCGGATGCGGACCGCGCCCTGCTTGTCGGTCCGGGTGATGGTGCAGGCAGCCGCCTGGCAGCGGGCCAGGAGGGCCGGAGCCGGGTGGCCATAGGGGTTGCGGCTGCCGACGCTGATGACAGCCAGCTGGGGGCTGACTGCCTGCAACAGGTCGCTTGTCGTGGTCAGTCCCGCCCCGTGGTGGGCCACCTTGAGGACGTCGGCCCGGGGCCACAGCCGGGCTTGCAAGAGCCGTTGTTCGGCCTGGGGCGTGCAGTCGCCGGTCAGCAAGACCCGCCCCCCGGGGAAGCGGGCCAGCAGGATCAGCGACCAGGCGTTGCCGTCTGCCGCGCCCTGGCGGACCTGTTCAGCGGTCAGGGGCGGGTCCAGCACCTCGATCACCAGGGACCGCGTCAGGGTTATTGTATCACGAGCCGTCACGGTCTGCACGGGCACCCCCAGCTCCCGGCAGCGGGCCACCAGGACCTGCAAGGCGGCGGCATCCGGGCCCGCTTCCAGGCAGCCGTCGGGGATCAGCAAGCGGCTGATGCGGCCCAGGTTGACCAGGTCCAACAGGCCTCCCGTGTGGTCATCGTGGGCGTGGCTGGCCAGGGCGGCAACCCGCTTAAAGCCCAGGCGGTCCAGGGCCGGCACCAGCACCTGGTAGCCCTGGCCGGGGTTGCCCCCGTCGACCAGCAGGGCCCGGTTCTGGCTGCATAGCAGCAGGGCATCCCCCTGCCCCACATCAAAAGCCCAAAAGGCATCGATGGGCCTGAAAACCGTCAACTGAAGCAACACGACGCAAACGGCCAAACAGGCCAGCAGGCGGCCTGTCACGGCCGCTGGCGGCAGGCTTTTCCGATGCCAGAGCCAAAGCAGGAGGCCGGCCACAAAGAGGGGCAGCCACAGCCAGACCTGTCGGGACGACACGCTCAGCCAGCGAAACCGGGCCGTTTCCCGGGACAGGTTCAAGAAAAGAGCCAACCCGACGTTTAACCCCTTGAAAACCAGGCTGGACAGGAACGCGGGGCAGCCGGGCAGCCACAGGGGAGCCGTCAACAAGCAGGCACTGAGGACCAGTTGGATGAGGGGGCCAGCCAGGAGGTTGGTCACCAGGGCCAGGCCATTGACCTGGCCGTAAAAGAGCATGAGCCAGGGCAGGCTGGCCCACTGGGCACAGCAGCCGGCCGCCAGCGGCCGGCTCAGAAAGCCAAGCGGGGCTGGCAGCAAACGCCCCAGCTTACGGGCCAGCAGGGGTGCCGGACCCAGGACGGCGGCCGTGGCTGTAAAGGAAAGCCAGAAACCTGCCTGTAGGAAAGCCCCTGGCCGCCAGGCCAGCAGGCACAAGAAGGCCAAGGCGCCGGTGTGCAGGCGGGACACCGGGCGCAGGAAGAGGCGGCCAGCCAAATGCCAACCGGTCATGATCACGGCGCGGACCACTGACAGCGGCCAGCCGGTCAGGCAGCCAAAGCCCACCAGCACCAGGAGCTGGACCAGCAGCCGGATCCGAAAATGCCAGCCCAGTTTTTCAAGCAGCCAGCGGACCGGTCCCAGCAGGCACAGGACATGCAGGCCGGAAACAGCCGTCAGGTGGGCCAGGCC
Organism: uncultured Oscillospiraceae bacterium; assembly: GCA_964465385.1. Classification (GTDB taxonomy): domain Bacteria; phylum Bacillota; class Clostridia; order Saccharofermentanales; family UBA5734; genus JAAYBY01. Next base: position 12,024 of record CAYXIM010000042.1, on the reverse strand, counting down.
CGCCTGCTGGATGGCCAGGCGGTCTGCCTGGGGCAATTGGTCGCCTTGTCCGGTGACCAGGGCCAGCAGCAGGCCGGCTGAAGCAGCGGGCAGCTGCGCCTGGAGGCGCTGGCGGATCGTCTGGTTCAGCGACAAGAACCCCCTTTCCCGGCTGTGGCCGGGCGACAGGACCTGCACAGCCTGACGGGATACAGGACACACATCGCCAGCCCAGCCCTGGGAACGGTACCAGCGGGCGCTGTCAAAACCACCCGGGTTTCTGGCCCCCTGGGCAGGCACCAGGCGTCCGGTGAGCCGCACCCGGTCTCCGGGTGACAGCGGCCAGTCACCAGCCAGGCGCAGCATGACCGGCCAGCCAAAGGACCGGGTTCGCATGAGCACACGCGTCTGCCCGCCACTTGGCGGCAGCTGGCAGACCACCGCGTCAAACGTGAGGGGCTTGGATGAAAAAGGCAGGGCCGCCATGGGTCCGAAAAAAAGGCTGCTGCGCAGCCAAAAGCAGACAAAGACCCCCAGCAAGAAAAGGGGTGCTTGTTTTCTCAGGCAGGCGGCCAGCAGCAGGGCTGCGGCCAATAGCCACAGGCGGCCGGCCCAGGAATCAGCCCAGCAGCCCAAGAGGGCGGCTGCAGCTGCCAGGGGCAGGGGCTGATGACGACGGATGTGGGACAAGGTGTGCATGGGGACAGGATAAGGGGCAAGGGCTGCCCGGTTCCCTGCCCTCAAGCGACAGAAGCTGTCAAGGGGCCTTGGCTTCAACGGCCGCTTCGATGATGGCGCGCAGGGCGTCAAGGCCCTCCCCTGTCTTGGCGGAAAACAAGACCAGTTCCTCTTGTGAGGCCAAATCAAAAAAACGGGCCATGTCGCGCCGGTGTGTCCGGGCGGCCGACCGGCTGAGCTTGTCGGTCTTGGTCAGGACGATCCGCCAGGGGTGGCCGGAGGCTTCCAGCCACTGCAGCATCAGCTGGTCCTGGGCGGTCGGGGTGATGCGGCAGTCCAATAAAAGCAGGATCAAGGCGATGGGCCGATCGGCCTGCAGGTAATCGTCGGTGCGTTTGGAAAACTGCTCCCGTTCGGTCCGGGACGCGCGGGCGTAGCCGTAGCCAGGTAAATCCACCAGGTAGCAGGCCTGGCCCAGCTTGAAAAAGAGGATCTGGCGGGTTTTGCCCGGCGCCTGGCTGATGCGGGCCAGGCGCTTGTTGTCGGCCAGGCTGTTGATCAGGGATGATTTACCCACGTTGGAGCGCCCGGCCATGACGATTTCGGGCAGGCCATCCCTGGGGTATTGGTCGGCGCTGACCGCCACCCGGTCCAGCTGTGCTTGTCTAAAGGGAAGCTTCATGGTCCTGTCCTTTCTGCTTTGAAAAAGGCCGGCGCCAGGGCCTGCCCAGGCGGGCCCTGGCCTTGTCTGTCTCTTATGATAGCATGCCTAGCGGCCCGCTTGCGGGCTTTCCGCCACGCTTTCAGGCAGGCTGTGGGGGCCGGTTTTTAAAAAGAGCATGAGCACCAGGCTCACAGCGGCGCAAACGGCCGCAATGAGAAAGGCCGGCATCATGAGGGAGATGTCGTGGCTGGCCAGGTTTTTATAGTGGCCTGCGATATAAGATGAGATCACAGCCCCCAGGCCAAACCCGATCAGGACCAGGCCGTAGTTGGTGGCCATGTGCCTGGCGCCGAACAAGTCGGCTGTCAGTGAGGGGAAGCTGCTTAACATCCCGCCATAGAAAAAGCCGATGCAGGCAATGAGGACATACACCCAGTAGCCCTGGGCCAGCATGACCAGCAGGGACAGGCAGCCTGAACCCACCAAAAGCATGAGAAGGGTCTGTTTGCGGCCCAGCCTGTCGGACACAAAGCCCCAGAAGAGGCGGCCGGCTGAGTTAAAGATGGAGACAACCAGGACCCCGACGGTGGCTGTTTCACCCAGGCCCTTGGCCACAGCGATGGGCTTGGCAAAGCCGATCATCATGAGGCCGCCCATGCAGGCCAGCAGCATGCTCAGGGCGATCAGGTAAAAACGGGGGTCCTTCAAGACGGCTTTGGGGGAGGCGCCGCCGCTGCTTGCTGATGCCGGGACGCCTGCAGGCGATGGGTCCGCTGGAGTGGGCGGGTTCACCATCAAGAGGCCGCCCAGGGTGCAGGCGACTAGCAAAATAAGGCTTAAGACCCGGAAGGTCGCCGGCTCCCCGACCCCCACCCCACCGTTTTGCGCAATCAAGGCTTCTAAAATGGGGGTGAAGACCACCCCGCCAAAACCCAGGGCGGAAACGATGATGCCTGTCACCAGCCCTTTTTGATCCGGGAACCATTTTTGGGCGCAGGCAATGGTGGTGGAATAGGTAAAACCCATGCCCAGGCCCCCCAGCAGGCCGTAGGTCAGCCACAAAAGCCAGGGGTTGCTGGCGGTCACAAAGGAAGCTGCGAAAAAACCAGCCGCCAGGATCAAGCCGCCCGCGATAACGATCACCCGGGTGTTGAAGCGAATAGATAACTTGCCGCCCAGGATGCTGCCGATGGACAGCATAAACAGCAGGAGCGAGAAGGTCAGGCTGGCTGCGGCGTGGTCGCCTGAAAAAATACGCTGGGCCACACCGGTCTGGAAGATGCTCCACACATAGGCGGTGCCCAGGCACATTTGAATGACGATGGCGGCGATGATGGGAAAAAATCTTGTGGGTCGATTCATGTTTTGTCCTCCGATACACATGGTGTTTTGGTTTTAATCGGTACCTTATCCCCATAATCCGGCGCCTGGGGGCGCTTTTTTTCGTCTGTTTACGCACGGGGCCCGGTTTCTTATTTGGTCCCGATCGTTTATAATGAAGCCGGATCCGATACAGACGTACTGGGAGGTGCTACTGACATGTCTGTGCAACGTCACCTGACCGACAAACACTATTATATCTATAACCAGTACGGAGACAACATCATGAAACCGGTCGGCCCCATCGGCCTGATCGCCCACAACCTCTCCAGTGACCTGTCCGACGCCATCAATTTCCATTTGCGAAACAGACGAGCCGATTACACCAGTCGGCATCCGGAATTGTCCCAGACGCCGGGTTTTATGCGTTATGACTACCGTTTCCACGTCATGACGCCCCGTTTTTCGTCTGGTGAGGGCAAGGCGGTTCTGGGCCAGTCGGTGCGCGGGCATGACCTGTTCGTCATCACCGATGTGCTCAACTATTCCAGCACCTACGAACGCTTTGGAGAAACCGTGACCATGAGCCCGGATGACCACTTCCAGGACCTGGTCCGCATCATCCTGGCCGTTTCCGGAAAAGCCCGCCGCATCAACGTCTTCTTGCCCTACCTCTACGAGGGCCGCCAGTACCGGCGGACCAACCGGGAATCCCTGGACTGTGCCGCCGCCCTGCGCTACCTCTTCTCGCTGGGCATCGACAACCTGATCACCTTTGATGCCCACGACGGCCGGGTGGTCAACGCCATCCCCACCCACGGCATGGAAAACATTTCCACCACCTACCAGATCATCGAGGCGGTCCTGACCACCTTGCCGGACCTGCGCCTGGACCGGGACCATGCCATGGTCATCAGCCCGGATGAGACGGCCATTTCCCGGTCGGTTTATTTTTCCTCCATGCTGGAGATTCCCCTGGGTGTCTTCTACCGCAAGCGCGATTACCAGAAGACGGTGGACGGCCACCACCCCATCATCGGCCTGTCCTTCCTGGGAGAAGACGTGGCCGGCCGCGATGTCTTCATTGTCGACGACATGATCGTCACCGGCACCTCCATGCTGCGGGTGGCCGACAACCTCAAGTCGCGCGGGGCCAGGCGGGTCTTCTGCCTGGTCAGCTTCGCCCAGTTCACCCAGGGCCTGTCAGCCATGAACCAGGCGGTGGCCGAGGGGACCGTGGACAAGGTCTTTGCCACGAACTTGATTTACCGGCCACCGGAGCTGCTCAGCGCGCCCTGGTTTGTTGAGGTCAACATGTCCCGCTTCATGGCCCTGTTGATCGATGCCATCAACCACGATGCCTCTTTGGGCAAGTTGATGACCCCCACCGACAAAATCCAAAAACTTGTTGCCTTTTATAAAGCCAAAAACGGATAAGCGAATTCAAGGAGGCTGACATGCTGCAATCCCGTCAGAATGATGACAAAACCTACTATATTTACAACCAGTTCGGCACCAACCCCATGCTGCCGGTCGGACCGGTCGGTATCATTCCCCTTATCGGCAGCGCCCGCTTCACCGATCGGGTCAACGATTACCTCTTGATGCGCCGGACTGAGTACCTGGAACAGTGGTCAGAGGCCGATGAGGCCTATCCCGGCTTCATCCGCCAGGACTACCGCATCGATGTGGACAACATCCGTTTCGCATCCGGTGAAGGCAAGGCCGTCATCGGCAGCACGGTGCGCGGCCACGACATCTTCATCATTTCAGATGTGGTCAACCACGCCTGCACCTACACCATGTATGGCTATGACAACCACATGAGCCCGGACGACCACTACCAGGATTTAAAACGGGTCATTCTGGCCATCTCCGGCAAGGCCCGCCGCATCAACGTCATCATGCCCTTCCTCTATGAAGGCCGCCAGCACAAACGGAACGTGCGCGAATCCTTGGACTGCGCCCACATGCTGGAAGAGCTCTACAACCTGGGGGTTGAAAACATCATCACCTTTGACGCCCACGACGAACGTGTCTCCAACGCCATTCCCTTGAGCGGCTTTGAAAACATCCCGGCCGTTTACCAGATCCTCAAGGCCCTGGTGCGGACGGCGCCGGACCTGAAGATCAACTCCGGCGGCCTCATGATCGTCAGCCCTGACGAGGGCGGCATCCCCCGGGCCATGTACTATGCCTCCATGCTGGGCGCCCCCCTGGGCACCTTCTACAAGCGCCGTGACTACACCCAGGTGGTCGGCGGCCGAAACCCCATCATCGCCCATGAATTCCTGGGGGATTCGGTCGAAGGCCTGGACATCCTGATTGTGGATGACATGATCTCATCTGGGGAATCCATGCTGGACATCGCAGCGGAGCTCAAGAAAAGAAAGGCCCGCCGCATCTACATGGCCGTCACCTTCGCCCTCTTCACCGAAGGCGTGCCCCTCTTCCAGGCAGCCTATGAACGCGGCGAAGTGGACAAGGTCTTTGCCACCAACCTCATCTACCGGCAGCCCGACCTCTTGAAGGCCCCCTGGTATGTGGACGTCAACATGAGCAAGTTTGTCGCCCTCCTCATCGACGCCATCAACCACGATGCCTCCTTGTCCAACCTGATTGATCCAACCGATAAAATCCGCAAGCTCCTGGCCAACTTCCAGCAGGGAATCTTGCCGCAGCCGACACCGTAAGGTGGGCCAGAAAGGATAAGAGCCTATGGGCGCCTTGTTTCGTGAACTGTTCAGCGGTGTCGTTTACTTTGCTTCCCCTGAGGGCTGGCGCACCCTGGTCATGTTTGTCATCGCCGGCCTGCTCATCTACCTGGCCATCGCCAAAGACTATGAGCCGGCCTTGCTCCTGCCCATCGGCTTCGGGGCCCTGCTGGCAAACTTGCCCCCCACCATCGACGGGATGGCCGCTGTTTTGGGCCAGGAGGCGGCGCCGGGCTTTCTAAAAGTCCTCTTTGATGCCGGCATCGCCACCGAGCTCTTCCCCATTCTTATCTTTATCGCAGTCGGAGCCATGATCGATTTCACTCCGCTGCTGAAAAACCCGGTCATGATCTTTTTCGGGGCTGCCGCCCAGTTTGGCATCTTCGTCACCTTCCTGGCCACCCTGGCCCTCCTGCCCCGCCTGGGCGTAACAGGCGACCTGGCCCTGCGCCTGGCGGCAGCCGTGGGCATCATCGGAGCGGCGGACGGGCCCACCACCATTTACGTGGCCAACCACTTCCAGCTCAAGGACTACCTGGGCCCCATCTCTGTGGCGGCCTATTCGTACATGTCCCTGGTGCCCATCATCCAGCCGCCGGTCATCCGCGCCCTGACCAGCCGCAAGGAGCGGCTGATCCGCATGGAGTACACCGAAGTCAAGGTGTCGCGCCCCATTCGCATCCTCTTCCCCATCGCCATCACCCTCATCGCCGGGGTCATCGTGCCCATGAGCGCCCCCCTGGTGGGCTCGCTTATGTTTGGCAACCTGATCCGTGAGTGTGGGGTCTTGAAGAAGCTGTCCCAGGCGGCCCAGAATGAACTGGCCAGCCTGGTCACCTTGCTTCTGGGCCTGACCATCGGGTCCACCATGGTGGGGTCCAGCTTCATCCGCTGGGACACCGCCCTGATCCTGCTTTTGGGCCTGGTGGCCTTTGTCTTTGACACAGCAGGCGGGGTCCTTTTTGCCAAATTCATCAACCTGTTCTTGAAAAAGAAAGTCAACCCCATGATCGGGGCTGCCGGGATCTCAGCCTTTCCCATGTCGGCACGGGTGGTGCAGCGCATGGCCACAGCCGAAGACCCGACCAACTTCATCCTCATGCCCGCCACCAGCGCCAACGTGGCCGGCCAGCTGGGCTCCATCGTGGCCGGCGGCCTGGTCATCCAGCTGGTGGCCTTGTTGATTCGCTAGGGGGGCCTGATTCATGACCTTGTTGGAACAGTTGCAAGCGATGCCCTTGATGGGCCAGGGCCTGTTTGTGGCCCTGGCCGGTCTGTCCATCGTCTTTTTGGTCTTGGGGCTTTTTTACGCGACCATCAAGCTGATCGGCCTGCTGGACCGCTCAGGCGACTAGTCAGTCCCGCCTGATGGCCAGACGCAGCCAGCCCACCACGGCGGCTGCGATCAGCTCGATGCCGGTGATCAGGAAAAAACGGTCTACATGCCGGCCGGCCAGCAGCAGGTTGAGGCCCAGGACCAGGGCGACCGCCAGGGCCGCCAGCAGGACCCGGCCCGGCCAGGACAGGGCCACCAGGCCCAGAAAGACCCGGGGCAGGCTTTGTTTGTGAGAGGCGGACCGCCGGCTTTTGGCGGTCGACCGGCTTCGTTTGGTGGCCACATGGGTCACATCCCTTCCTGATCAGTATAGCGGTCTGCTTTTAAACCGACAAGTAAGAGGAGGCAGAACATGCCCTTAGATGGTGTTGGTGTGCGCTGTTTGGCGCAGGAATTGAATCAAGCCCTTGCCCGGGGCCGGGTCGACCGGGTGGACCAGCCCGAACGCTTTGACCTGGTCTTGCAGCTGCGCCAGGGCCAGGCCAACAAGCGCCTGCTCCTGTCCGCCAACCCGGGTGCCCCCCGGGTCCACCTGACCAGCCAGCCCACCGAACGGCCCCAGCGGCCGCCCCGCTTTTGCCTGCTCCTGCGTAAACACCTGCTGGGTGCCCGTCTCCTGGGGGTCCAGGCCCCCGACTATGAACGCATCCTGGTCTTCACCTTCGAATGTCAAAACGACTTGGGCGACCGGGTTGAAAAGCAGCTCCTGGTCGAGCTCATGGGCCGCCACAGCAACCTGCTCTTTCTCAACGAACACCAGGTCCTGCACGATGCCCTCATCCAGATCGACCATTCGGTCAACCGGGTCAGGGAGCTCTTGCCGGCCCGGCCCTACCTGCCCCCGCCCTCGCAAAACAAACAAAGCCCCGACCAGCTCTTGGCAGATCTGCGGGCTGGCGCTTTCGCCTTTGATGACACGCTGGCTGAGAAGCCCGTGGCCCAGGCCCTGCTGGCCACGGTCCGTGGCTTTTCTCCCCTCTTGTGCCAGGACCTGGTCTTGCAGGCCGGTCTGGACCAGCGGCTCCTGGTCGGCCACCTGCAGGCAGCTGACCAGGACCGCTTGCAGGCGGCTTTGCTGGCACGCCTGTCGGCCATTGTGTCGGGCACCTGTTCTCCCCGGCTCTTTTACCTGGACGCCAGTGACGCCCTGCCGGCAGATTTTCACGCCATGCCCCTGGCCCTCTTTCGGGTGTCTGTCCCTGTTTCTTCGCTGTCGGAAGCCCAGGAGGTCTTCTTCACCGAACGGGCCCGCCTCAACACACTCAAGCAAAAAAAAGACAGCCTGGCCAGACGGCTGGGCAAGGCCCGCCTGCAGGCCCTGGGCAAACAGGCGCTTCATCGGGACGCCATCCGGGCCCTTGCGGACACCGATCGCCTGCAGCAGGAGGCCAACTTGCTCCTGGCCAACAGCACACGCTGGCAGGAGGGGGATCCGGTCCTGGCGGCCATTGATTATTACCAGGCGGACCAGCCCCGCCTGCTGCTGCCCATCGAGGCCGGCAAAACGCCCACCCAGATGGCCCAAGCCCTTTTTCGCCAGGTGGCCCGCACCAAGCGCCGAGCCCAGCTGAGCCGGGGTTTTCTGGCCCGACTGGATGAGGAGCTGGCCTGGCTGGACAGCGTCGGCCATGAACTGGACCGGGCCGCTTCGTTAGATGACCTGGCGGCCATCGAAGAAGAGGTGCAGGCAGGTGGCCTGGGCCGAAAAAAAAGCAGCCGATCGGCTGATGCCCCCACCCTGCCCCAGCAGCCTGGCAAGGCCGGCAGCCGCAAGAAGCGCCACCAGCGGCAATTGGGTCGAAAGCAGGCAGGCCCCAAGGCAGCCCCCTCTGCCGCAGACAAGCTCCCGCCCAGGCGCTATGTCAGTTCGGACGGCCTGGTCCTCTTGGTGGGGCGCAACAACCTGCAAAACGACCGGCTGACCTTTCAGCTGGCTTCCAAGGGGGATTATTGGTTCCACGCCCGTCACATACCGGGTTCGCACGTCATCGTCCGGGCCCAGAACCAGCCGCTGCCCGCGCACACCATCGCAGAAGCCGCCTCACTGGCAGCCTGGTATTCCCAGGCCAGGCGGGCCGGCGGCGATGTGGGGGCGCTGAAAGTGGCTGTGGATTACTGCCCGGTCTCGCGGGTGCGCAAGCAACGGGGGGCTAAGCCCGGGATGGTCTGGTACGACCAGCATCAGACCCTGCTGGTGACGCCGAAAGAGCCGCCAATTCCGCCCGAATCTGATCTTTAAAACGGGAGTCTTCAATGGAGGGCAGGCAGCCGCAGTAGCGCTGGCGGTAGACGCCGGCCTGCCGGGCCAGTTGCTGGCCCTGGCGGTAGCTGGGGCGCCAGTCGGGATCCCAGAAGCGGACCCCGGCTTCCTGGGCCGCCTGCTGGCCCAGGGCCACGATGCCCTGGCGGTCCTGCCAGGGGCTGATTAAAAGCGTCGAGGTAAAAGCTGCCAGGCCGCGCCGGGCTGTTTCCCGGGCAGCCGCCTGTAAGCGCCGCTGATAGCACATGCGACAGCGGGCTTCCTTGTCCGGCCAATCGGCCAGCCAGGGGTCGGGATCGGCGGCTGAATCGGCGGCGGCAGTGACATGCAACTGACGGGCCAGGTCAAAAAAAGCCGCCAGCCGCCGCTGGTGTTCGGCCGCCGGGTGGATGTTGGGGTTGTGAAACCAGGCCACAAAGGGCTGGCCGGCTGCTTGAAGGGCCCGGGCTGGAAAAGCCAGGCAGGGGCCGCAGCAACTATGCAGCAGGAGGCCCTGGTCCTTGGGGAAAGGGGTTAAGGGCGTGGTCATGGCCGTTCTTGCTCCAGGTCCAGGGCCAGCTGCTGGTCAGCCACAGGCAGGCCCTTGGGTGTCCGGCTGCCCAGCTGGTCTTCAAACCCATCCGGGCAAACAAGGCCCAGGTGTTCCCAGCCCAGGCGGGTCAACACCCGGCCCCGGGGGGTCTTGGCCAGAAAGCCGGATTGCATGAGGTAGGGCTCATAGACATCTTCAATGGTCTGGGGGTCTTCACCGGTGCAGGCCGACAAGGTGTCCAGGCCCACCGGGCCGCCGTTAAAGAGTTCGACCATTTTGCGCATCAGGCGCAGGTCGGTGGCATCCAGGCCGCGGTCGTCAATTTCCAGCGCGTGAAGGCCGAAGCGGGCGATCTTGCCGTCGATGACGCCGGAGCCCTGGATCTGGGCGAAGTCCCGGATGCGCTTGAGCAGGCGGATGGCGATGCGGGGCGTGCCGCGGCAACGGCCGGAGATGATGGCCAGGCCTTCGGCATCGATGCCGATGCCTAAAATGGCGGCATCGCGCTGCAGGATCTGGCTGATTTCAGCCGGGCTGTAAAGCTCCAGGCGGTTGATCATGCCAAAGCGGTCGCGCAGGGGGGCGGTCAAGAGGCCGGCCCGGGTCGTGGCCCCGATCAGGGTGAACTGGGGCAAATCCAGGCGGATGGACCGGGCGCTGGGGCCTTTGCCGATGATGATGTCCAAGGCATAGTCTTCCATGGCCGGGTAGAGGATTTCTTCCACGCTGCGGTTGAGGCGGTGGATTTCATCGATGAAGAGCACATCACGGTCGGTCAGGTTGGTCAAGATGGCCGCCAGGTCGCCTGGTTTTTCAATGGCTGGACCGGTGGTGATGCGCATGGTCACCCCCAGCTCATTGGCGATGATGCCGGCCAGGGTGGTTTTGCCCAGGCCTGGTGGCCCGTAAAGGAGGACATGGTCCAGGGATTCAGACCGCTGGCGGGCAGCCTCGATAAAGACTTTGAGGTTGTTTTTGACCCGGTCCTGGCCGAAATACTCAGCCCAGTGGACCGGCCGCAAGCTGGCCTCGTCCTGGTCTTCCAGGCGTCTGTCCCGGTCGATCAGGCGCGGATCGCTTTCTTCAAAGTCGAAATCGCTGTCAAACATGGACGGCCTCCTTAAGGCATGAGCTGACGCAAGGCCAGGCGGATCAGGTCTTCAGGCCGGTCAGCCTCTTGAGAAACGGCAGCCACGGCCTTGGCGGCCTCGGCACGCTTGTAGCCCAGGACCAGGAGGGCGCTGATGGCTTCCTGGTGGGCCGAGGCATCGGGGTCAAAGGTTTCCGTTTCTTGATCCTGAACCGGTGCCAGGTCTTCAGATTTAAGTTTGTCCTTGAGTTCCAAAATCAGGCGTTCGGCGCTTTTGCGACCGATGCCACGCACCTGGGTCAAGGTTTTGGTGTCTGCGGACAAGACGGCCAGGGCCAGCTGGCTGGGCTTCAAGGTGCCCACAATGGCCAGGGCCACTTTGGGGCCGATGCCGCTGACGGTCAGTAACAGGTCAAACAGGTTTCGGTCTTCAGGATCTGCAAAGCCGTAGAGGGCCATGGTGTCTTCCCGGACGTGTAAATAGGTGTAGATGGTGGCCGTCTGGCCGCTGGCGGGAAAGTCATCCAGCCGCTCAGGGGCGCACAGGACGCGAAAGCCCAGGCCTTGGCAATCGATGACCAGGCCATCGGCCTGGCGTTGCAAGAGGGTTCCGGTGACACGGTCAATCATTTACTGGTATCCTCCGATGGCCAGGGCTGCAGCCCTGTTGCCGGAATGGGCGTGGCAGATGGCGACGGCCAGGGCGTCAGCCGCGTCATCGGGTCGTGGCGTCTCTTTAAGACCCAGCAAGAGCTTGACCATCTGCTGCACCTGGTGCTTGTCGGCTTTGCCGTAGCCTGAGACAGCCACCTTGACCTGCATGGGGGTGTATTCATATACCGGCAGGCCTGCCAGGGCGCCGCTTAACACAGCCACCCCCCGGGCCTGGGCCGTGCCCATGGCCGTGGTCGTGTTGCGGCTGAAAAAAAGCTCTTCCACAGCAACCGCCTGGGGCCTGTAGCGATCAATTAAGGCGGATAAGCCCTGGTGGATGGCCAGCAGGCGCTCAGGAAAAGGCGCCTTGCTGTCGGTCCGGATGGCCCCGCTGGCCAGGCACTCAAAGTGGTTGCGCTGGTAACGGATGAGGCCGTAACCGGTGATGGCGTAGCCCGGGTCGATACCCAGGACAATGAGTGCTTGCTTGTTTGTACCCAACTGGCCACCTGTCTTTCCTCAAACAATTGTTCTCATAGTTTACCACAGGGGCCCTTTTGAGACAATTGCACGCGAAAAGGCTGGCGACGTCTTTGCGTTGCTTCGTGACATGGCAAGATGCTTTTTTCATTTTTATGAATGAGCTGACAACGTGTGTGTAACGGGTGCGTGATGTCATGCTGACAGGCATGCGAAAAGCGGCATGCGTCGATCGTTTTTTCGTTTCAGGTCAGCAAGCACTGAGCTGTTTTAAAAACGCAGGCAGGTTTGCCTTGAACCCTTTTCTGCACGGTTGC
>CAYXIM010000041.1:7839-15979 GCA_964465385.1 uncultured Oscillospiraceae bacterium | reverse complement strand
TACCGCCAGGCGCTGCCAGCCCAAGACCAGACCGTGACCGTCTCCGGCTGGATCCGCACCCTGCGCGACCAGAAACAGTTTGCCTTTATCAGCCTCAACGATGGAACCTATTTCCTGCCTTTGCAGGTGGTCCTGACCCGTGAGGGTGTGGCAGACTTCGATGACCTGGTCCGCCTGGGCACCGGCTCAGCCATCCAGGCCACCGGCCGCATCGTGCCCACGCCCCAGGCCCGCCAGCCCTTTGAGCTGCAGGCCCAGACCATCCACGTCCTGGGGGCCTCGTCACCCGACTACCCCCTGCAACCCAAGCGCCACAGCCCGGAGTTTTTGCGCACGGTTGCCCACCTGCGGCCACGCACCAACCTGATGGCTGCGGTCTTCCGCATCCGTTCGGTTGCCGCTTACGCCATCCACCGTTTTTTCAACGAACGCGACTTTGTCTACGTGCACACGCCCATCATCACGGCCAGTGATGCCGAAGGGGCCGGCCAGATGTTCACGGTGACCACCCTGGACCTGGACAAGCCACCCCGGCTGCCGGACGGCAGCATCGATTACAGCAAGGATTTTTTCGGCAAGCACACCAACCTGACGGTCAGCGGCCAGCTCAACGGAGAGGCTTTTGCCCTGGCCTTTCGCAACATTTACACCTTTGGGCCCACCTTCCGGGCTGAAAACTCCAACACCCCGCGGCACGCGGCCGAGTTTTGGATGATCGAACCGGAGATCGCCTTTGCCGACCTGACCGACAACATGCGCCTGGCCGAGGGCATGATGAAGGACGTCATCCGGACGGTCCTGGACCAGTGCCCGGAAGAGATGGCCTTTTGCAACCAGTTTGTCGACAAGGGCCTGATCGACCGCCTGGAAGCGGTTGCCACAAGCAGCTTCCAGGTCATGACCTACACCGAGGCCATCGAGGCCCTGCAAGCATCCGGCCGCGCCTTTGCCTACCCCGTTACATGGGGCTGTGACCTGCAGACCGAGCACGAGCGCTACCTGACCGAAGTCTTGCACCAGAAACCGGTTTTTGTCATCGATTACCCCAAGGACATCAAGGCCTTCTACATGAAAGCCAACCCCGACGGGCGGACCGTGGCGGCCATGGACTGCCTGGTGCCCGGCATCGGGGAGATCATCGGGGGCAGCCAGCGGGAAAACGATCCGGCCTTGCTGGCCCAGCGCATGAAGGAATTGAACATTGATGCCAGTGCCTACGGCTGGTATGTGGACCTTCGCCGCTACGGCGGGGTCGACCATGCCGGTTACGGGCTGGGCTTTGAACGCCTGATCATGTACCTGACCGGCGCCGGCAACATCCGCGATGTCCTGCCCTTTCCCCGGACGCCGGGACACGCCGCCTTCTGATGGCCGCGCCAGATCCCCAAAACCCCCTGGCCCTGGTCCTGGCTTCGGTGTCTCCCAGACGCCAGGCCCTGGTCCGCCAGTTTTTCCCGGACCTGCCCTGGCAGGTCCTTGTGCCCCAGGTTGATGAGGCCGCCCTTGAACGGCAGTGGACGGCCAGCCCCGGCCCCCTGGCCAGCCGCCTGGCTCGGGCCAAAATCCAGGCCCTGCTGGACCAGGAGCGCCTGCCCGAGCGCGCCGTCATCCTTTCGGCCGACACCCTGGTCGTGTGTGACGGCACCATCCTGGGTAAACCCGCCAACCGCCAGGAAGCCAAAAATCACCTGCACAAGCTGTCAGGCCGGGCGCACCAGGTCTACACCGGTCTGGCCCTGGCCGTCAAAACAGGGCAGGCCTGCCACTGGTTTGAAGCCCTTGAACACACCAGCGTCCGTTTTGCAAGGCTGAGCCCGGCCCAGGTTGACTGGTATGTGGCCACGGGAGAAGCCGATGACAAAGCCGGTTCCTATGGCATCCAAGGGCTGGGAGCCGCCTTGATCGAAGCCATTGACGGCTGTTATTACACCGTCATGGGACTGCCTGTTTTCAGGCTCCTGGCCTTGCTGCAAGAAGCGGCCGGGACCTTATCCTCACCTGACCTGCTTCACCTGCTGCCCTGGAACAGATGCGGTCTGCCAAGAGGAGAAGACCATGACACATCTGACCATGCGGGACCTGCCGGCTGACGACCGGCCGACTGAAAAGCTCTATCGCCTGGGGGCGGGCGCCCTCAGTGATGCTGAACTGATCGCTGTGGTCATCCGCAGCGGCACACGCCAGCACTCTGCCCTGGCCCTGGCCCAGCGCCTGATCACCAAACTGGAAAGCGGGCCCCAGGCAAGCGCCTTGGCCTTCATCCGCTCCGCCAGCGTTGAAGAGATGACCCGTTTACCTGGCATTGGCCGGGTTAAGGCCTTGCAGCTGAAAGCCGCCGCCGAGCTGGGCCTGCGCATCAGCCGCGGCGACCGGACCCTGGAACAAAAGAAAATCCAAAGCCCCCAGGACCTGTTTCCGTTCCTGCAATGCCAGCTGGGCGACCTGCCCCAGGAACAGCTGCTGGCTGTCCTCCTGGACACCCGCAACCGCATCATCCGCCTGAGCCCCATCGGCAGCGGGGGCTTGAACGGCGCAGTCCTCTATCCCCGGGACCTCTTCCGGGAAGCCATCCGCGCCAACGCTGCCAGTGTGATCCTGGTCCACAACCACCCCAGCGGAGACCCGGAACCCAGCAAGGAAGACATCGACACCAGCCGGCGCCTGTGTGAGCTGGGCCAACTGATGGGCGTGCGCGTCCTGGACCACCTGATCGTCAGCCGCAAGGCCTGCACCAGCCTCAAGCAGCGCGGCCTGCTGCCCTGACCGGCACAGGCAAGAAAGCGCTTGAGAAAAAACGCCGGTCACGGTACGCTAGGAGGGGCCGGTCCAGGCCGGCCAACCGCCCACATGCTTGTAGCAAGCGGCAGCGGCCCGACAGCCGAAGCCACAAGGCCGGTAAGGAGTAAGCCCAGCGTGGAAAAACCAAAACGAAACCGCATCTTCCTGGTCGTCTTCACGACCATCCTGCTCCTGGCACTGATTGTCTTGTCATCGCTGCCGGGCAGCCCCCTGCATTTTTTGACCACACCGGTCTCGCTGGTCCTGCGGCCGGTTGAAAGCGCCTTGACCCGTGGCTTGGACCAGGTGACGGGCTTTTTCCAATCCCTGACCGAAGGCGTGCGCATCCGCCAGGAAAACGAGGCCCTCAAGGCGGAAAACGCCCGCCTGAAAAACACCATCAGCCAGCTGGAAGATGCCGGCCGCCAATATGAACAGTTCCAAGAGGCCTTTGAGATCAAGGACCGCTATGCCCGCTACGACATCGTGGGGGCCCGGGTCCTGACCCGGGAAATCGGCCTGTGGTTTGATGTCTTTCGTATCGATGTGGGGTCTGCCGATGGCTTGCGGGTGAGTGAGACACAATCCTTTGCGGTCGTGGACGCCCAATCCAACCTGATCGGCCGGGTGGTCTCAAGCGACCTCATTTCAGCCAAGGTCCTGCCCCTGCTCCACGAAGGCTTCAGCGTCTCAGCCTGTGTGGACCGGCCCGACGGCGCCCTGATGCGGGTGCGCGGCTCCTTGGAGCTGCGCGACCAGGGCCTGTGCCTGGCCGACCAGATCACGGTGGACGCACCGGTCTTTCCCGGTGACGTGCTGGTGACCAGCGGCTTGGGCGGGCTTTTTCCCGCCGGCATCCCCATCGGGGTGGTGCGTGCCGTGGAGGAAAGCCAGACCCGCACCCAGCGCCAGGCGGTCGTGGAGCCCTTTGTGGACCTCAGCCAGCTGACCCTTGTCTTCGTCATGAAAGGGTCCGACCCATGATCCGCAACCGCGCCCTGTGGCGCCGCATCCTGGTGTACACCGGCTTATGCCTGGCAATGGGCCTCTTGCAGGTGACCTTGCCAGACAGCCTGGCCCTCTGGGGCAGCCGGCCGGACTTGACCCTGGTCCTGGCTGTTTTGTCCGGTTATTTCTTCGGTTCCGTGGACGGTTTCGCCGTCGGCCTGGGCGCCGGCCTCATGCGTGACCTGCTGGCCGGCCGCAGCCTGGGCCTGGGCATGTTGCTCTTGCTCTACCTGGGCCTGGGGTCCGCTTTTTTATTCAAGCGCCTCTTCCGGCGAAACGTCTTTTTCGCCCTCATCCAGGTGACCCTCATGACGGCCCTTTACCAGCTGGCCCTGCTGTTGACCGCCCTGATCCTGCCCTTTCTGGAAGAAAGCCACCTGCCGGCCGCCCTCCTGGCCCGCCGCCTCCTGCAGGCGCTGCCGGGCCAGCTGATCGTCAATGTGCTGGCGGCGGTTCCCCTGATCATCTTTCTGGTGCTGGCCGGCCCTTACCGGCGCAACAAAACCGAGCGCCCATCGGCGCTGGTCCTGGCAGGTGATGGCCTATGGCACGTCGACTGAAACACAAGCACCCGCGCTTTATTTTCAGCCGGCCTGACTCGGACCAGGCCCTGATCCGGGACGAGCAGCCCGGCCTCCTGCAGCGCCTGGTCAGCGGCCTCAAAGACCGCTACACCCTGATCGCCCTGGTCATCTTGCTTGCCGGCATCCTGATCTGGTACCAGACAGCCAGCCTGCAACTGAACCCGGCCGCCGCGGCCGGTGTGTCTGAGACCGTGGGGGTCTCGCGGCAGATGCGCATCGAGGCCCCGCGTGGCGACATCGTCGATGCCGCCGGCCGTGCCCTGGCCTATTCCAAGCCCATCTACACCCTGCAGCTCAGCTATGCCGGCCTGGATCCCCAGGCCTTCAATGACATGCTCCTGGACCTGGCCCTGCTGCTGGAAGATCACCAGGTGGCCTGGGACAACCCCCTGGCCGATTACCTGCAGCTGGATGACCAGCCGGACCGCCTGGCCGGCCAGGGCGACGCAGGCCCCGCCCGCTTCCTCTTGCCCCGGGACGACATCCTCTACTGGCAGACCAAGGGCGGGCCCTTCCAGCTGTCCCAGACGGGCAGTGGCCAGGCGACCGTGGACAACAAGCAGGTCAAAAGCGACCCGGAGCTCTTTTTTGACTACCTGCGCTACACGGTTTTTGAACTGGAGCGCTTTGAGGCCGATGGCCTGCGCTACAGCCGCCGGGATGCCTATCGCATCGTGTCACTGCGCTACCTGGTCTATGAAAACAACTGGACCTTCATCAACGGCCAGCCCGTCCTCCTGGCCACGGACGTCAGCCCTGAGCTGGTCCAGATCATCAACGAGCAAAACTACCGCTACCAGGGGGTGCTGACCGCCCTGACCTACGAGCGCCAGTACACCCCCCAGGCCGCCCTCATGGGCCATGTCCTGGGCTATGTTGGCCCCATCAGCGCCGACCAGTACTTTCAGCTGAAAAACCAGGGCTACCTGCCGGATGCCACCGTGGGCCAGGCCGGCGTGGAACTGACCGCCGAACGCTACCTGACCGGCCTGGATGGCATCAAGCCCTACAACATCTGGTCGGTGGCAGGCAAGGACGGCTCCTTTTTCTCCGAAGCGATCGGCCGGGACGCCGTGCCCGGCTTCGATGTGCGGCTGACCATCGACCTGGACCTGCAGCGGGTGGCCAAGGACAGCCTGATCGACGTCATCCATGAAATCAGAAGCAGCCCCGACAACAAGAACAAGGGTGATGCGGATGCCGGCTCGGTGGTCATGCTGGACGTGCGGACCGGCGCGGTCCTGGCCATGGCCAGCTACCCCGACTACCTGCCTGAGGACTTCATCAGCCAGCGCCATGACAAAGAAGCGGCTGACCGGGTGCGGGCCTACTTGTCCGACAACGTCAACAAGCCCATGCTCAACCGCGCCATGATGGAAATCTATGCCCCCGGCTCCACCTTTAAGCCGGCCACAGCGGTCGCCGCCCTGGAAAGCGGCGCCGTGACGGCGACGGCCAACACCATCCGCTGCAAGGGCCATGAGGTCATCGGCGACTGGCCCTGGTTTTGCCTGTCCCGGCCCTCTTCGGGCCACGGTGACCTGACCTTGCGCCGGGCCATGGCCACCTCCTGCAACCTGTATTTCTTCAACCTGGGCGTGCGTGCCGGGATCGATGCCATTGACCTGTGGGGCGGCCGCCTGGGCCTGGGCACCGTGACGGGCATCGACCTGCCCGGGGAAGCCCAGGGTTTCCGCGCCAGCCGGGAAACCAAGCGCCTCCTGCGAAACGACCCGGCCGACCAGATCTGGTTTCCTGCTGACACCTGCCAGTCGGCCATCGGCCAGTTTGACAACAGCTTCACCGTCCTGCAGCTGGCTGTCTACACGGCCAGCCTGGCCACCGGCCAGCGGGTGACCCCCTATGTCATCGACACCATCACGCGGTCGGACGGGGTCCTGGTCCGCCAGAACCAGGGCAACACCGTGCCTGTGGGCCTGCAGGCCGAGACCTTGGCGGCCGTCCGCGAGGGCATGGTCGCCGTGGCGTCTACCCCGGAAGGCACCGCCTGGCGTTACTTCCAGGATTTTCCCATCCCGGTTGCCGCCAAGACGGGAACCGCGGAGACTGGTTTTGAAGACCGCTCGTCTTCCAACGGCGTCTTCATCTGCTACGCACCGGCCGACGACCCCCAGGTGGCCATTGCCCAGCTGGTTGAAAAAGGGGCCTGGGGCTCCAACACCATCCGGATCGCCAAAGAGCTGCTGACAGCCTATTTCGACCTGGATGAAGACCAGGCCGCAGGCCATGACCTGCCGGGCCTGGCCGACTGGCCCCGGGAGCTGGCCTGGCCGGACACAGACGACAGCCTGCCTGAAGCGGAGCCGGATGACTTGTAAGCACCGGCAAAGACGAGTAAAATAGAGCTGATTGCTTGCAAACGCAGAACAACAGGGGAGGGCTTTGTGTGACGATCGTGCTGCTGGCGGACCACCGCAAACATGAACTGCTGATTAATTTTTGTATCGCCTACCGCCAGATTCTGGCCAGGCACCAAACCGTCTCCCTCTTCAACACCTCCCGCTTGATCCGGGAGGCTGCCGACCTGGATGTGGTCGGCCTGTCCACAGAAATCTCCGGAAGCCGGGCCCAGCTGGCTTCCCGGGCCTCCTACAATGAAATCGATGCGGTCATTTACCTGCGCGATCCGGAAGAGATGCGCTATGACGAGCCAGATGCCCTGCTCAAGGCCTGCGACACCCACAACATCCCCATGGCCACCAACCTGGCCACGGCTGAGTTGCTGGTGCTGGCGCTGGACCGCGGGGACCTGGACTGGCGCGAACTGATCCGCTGATCACAAGAAACAAGAAAAGAGGGCCACATGCGGGCGTTGGTGCAACGGGTTACAAAAGCGTGTGTTCACGCAACAGCGAACGGCGAGGAATGGGCCCGGATCGGGCCCGGTTTTTTGGTGCTGCTGGCCGCCTCCGTCGATGACACAGACGAAGAGGCCCGCTGGATGGCCGGCAAAATCGCCCGCCTGCGCATCCTGCCTGACCAGGCAGGGCTCATGAACCGCTCGCTCCTGGACAGCGGGGGAGAGGTCCTGGTGGTCTCGCAGTTCACCCTCTACGGCAGCACCCGGCGCGGCAACCGGCCTGGTTTCAGCCGGGCGGCCCGGCCCGAAAAAGCCCAGCCCCTGATCGAGGCGACCGTGGACGCCCTGCGTGCCCAGGGCCTGTCAGTCCAGACCGGCCGCTTCGGGGCCGACATGCAGGTCAGCCTGGTCAACGACGGCCCGGTGACCGTGTGGATTGACAGCCAGGAGGACAGCTGACATGGTCGATATACGCGTCTACCCCCAGGGCCCCCTGGGCTCTGTGACCTACCTGCTGGTCTTTGAAAACCAAAGCCTGGTCATTGACCCGGCTGTCCGGCCCAGCCAGATCCGGGCGCCTTACCCGGCCGTCAGCCACATCCTGGCCACCCACGGCCACATTGACCACATCGCGGCGGCTGACCTGTGGCGGCAACAGACCACGGCCGGCTTGTGGATCCACGCGGCCGACGCCGACTGCCTGACCCGGTCCGAGCGCAACTTGTCAGCCCTCATGGGCCAGGCGCAGACCTTCCAGCCGGCGGATCAGCTGCTGGCGGATGGCCAGGTCCTGGCCATCGATACGGCCAGCCGCCTGACCGTCTGGCACACGCCGGGTCACAGCGCGGGGAGCGTTTGTTTGTTACTGGAGACACATGATAAGCCGGTGGCACTCTTTACCGGAGACACCCTCTTCGCCGGCTCCATCGGCCGGACCGACCTGGGTGGT
>CAYXIM010000041.1:5218-7829 GCA_964465385.1 uncultured Oscillospiraceae bacterium | reverse complement strand
GCACAAGCTGACCGCGCCATCCAGGACATTCCGGTTTACCCGGGCCATGGGACGGACACCCGCCTGCACCTGGAACGGCGCCAGAACCCCTACTGGCCCGCAGACGCCTGAAAGAGGGCCTGGGCTGGCCCACCCGCGAATGGCACCCGGAAGATCTGCCGGTCGGACGGCCTGCGGTAGTAGAGGGCATCGGGCAGGAAAACAAAGCTGTCAACCACATCGTCAATGACCACCACGGCCGCTTCAGACAGGCTGCCGTCTGCCAGGAAGGTCCGGCGCAAGAGGCGGTTTTGCCGGCTGGTGTCCAGGTAATAGAAGAAGCCGTCCACGGCAACGAAGGGACGGGCCACGGCGCGATCCAGCAGGAGGCGCTCTTTTTTGTGTGTCAGGTCCCAGGCGTAGACCTGGTGGTTGCGGCCCGGGTCGGCATAGATGAGCTGGTCGCCCATGCGGTTGAGGTGAACCACCCGGTGGTCGAGCAGCTTTTCAAAACGTTGGCTTTGGGGGCAATAGCGGATCAGGCCGGTGCGGTCTTCCGAGCCACACAGAAAGAGGCTGCTGCCGTCGTAAAAGAGGGACGTGGCGCAGGCAGCCAGCAGGGTGTGTTCACCCGTCCCGTCCAGGTTCATGGCAAAGACGGTCCCGCTGGCCGTGTCGATGCCGTACAGGGCCTCTTCGGTTGCGATCAGATGATGGAAGCGCGTCTGGCGGATGCGGACGGGGTTGGTGCCGTCGCGCTTGATTTTTTTGAGGCTGTCGGTGGGGTTGCCGGACAGGTAAAAGAGCCAGTCCGCTGTCTGGGCCAGGTGCTGGCCCGGGTAGGGGTCCAGCTCCAGTGGCTGCGACCCGTCGTAGGGTGCCAGCAGCAGCCGGTCGTCCAGGCTGGTGTAGACCCAGCCGTCCGGCGAGGGAAAGAAGAAGTTGCCAGCCTGCAAGTTGACCCCCCAGGCAAAGGACCGGGCCCGCTCCAGGTAGGCCTGCTGGTCTGTGACAGGGTCCAGGGGTTCAGGTTCTGCGACGGCTGCCTGCTGGCAGCCACCAGCCAGCCAGACCAGGGTCAGCAAGACCGGCAGCAGGAGCAGGCGGGCCAGGTGCTTGGGCGCGTGCTGGGCAGAAAAAGGCATGGGTGATCCTCGGCTTTCTTGGCTGCTTTACAGGGCGGCAATCCGGTGTTATTATAGCAGATAACGCAAAGAAGGAGAGAGTAGGCAAACGGAAGGTGCTCAGAGACGGTCTGCCAGGGGCTGCAAGCAGGCTGCACGGGATGGTTGCTGAAGTTCGCTCTGGAGCGGCCCCGCTGAAAGCCTCATGGCTGCTAGGCGGGGACGGCTGGTCCACGACAGGGACACCAACAAGTGCCGCAGGCCGGATGGCCGCGGAAGTCGGGTGGTACCGCGGAAGGCTCTTCCGTCCCGTGATGGGCGGAAGTTTTTTTATGGGCCGGTGGCCCTGGAGGAGGAGACACCATGTCACAGATTCGCGAACAGGTGGAGGAGCTGCGCCAGGCCTTTCTGGATGCGCTGGCCCAGGCAGCAACCGCAGCCGAAGTTGACGCGCTGCGCATCCATTACATGGGCAAAAAGGGCCGCCTGACCGCCCTCTTGCGGGGCATGGGCGCCCTGGACCCTGAGGAACGGCCCCTGGTGGGCCAGCTGGTCAACCAGGTCCGGGCCCAGCTGGACGAACGGCTCACCCTTAAGATCCGCCAGGTCCTCCAGGCTGAACAAGAAGCGCGCCTGGCAGACGAGCGCCTGGATGTGACCCGGCCCGGCAGCAGCCGGCCTGTGGGCAGCCGCCACCCCCTGACCCAGGTCATCGATGAGATTTGCAACATCTTCATCGGCCTGGGCTACCGCGTCGCGGAGGGGCCGGAGATTGAATACGACCGCTATAACTTTGAATTGCTGCGCCTGCCCCAGGGCCACCCGGCCCGTGACGAGCAGGACACCTTTTACATCACACCGTCGATCTTGCTGCGCACCCAGACCTCACCGGTCCAGATCCGGGTCATGCAGGCGCAACAGCCGCCCATCAAGGTGGTCTGCCCCGGCAAGGTCTACCGCTCGGACACCCCTGACGCCACCCATTCACCCATTTTCCACCAGGTGGAAGGCCTGGTGGTTGACCGGGGCGTGACCATGGGCGACCTGGTCGGCTCCCTGCAGCTCTTTGCCAAAAAACTCTTCGGTGAAGGCACCCGCATCCGCCTGCGCCCCCACCACTTTCCTTTCACGGAACCCTCGTGCGAAGTGGATTTGTCCTGCTGGTCCTGTGGCGGCAGCGGTTGCCGCACCTGTAAAGGTGAGGGCTGGATCGAGGTGCTGGGGGCCGGCATGGTCCACCCCCAAGTGCTGGAGAACTGCGGCATCGATGCAACTGTTTACAGTGGCTTCGCCTTTGGCATCGGGGTCGAGCGGACGGCCATGGGGCGCTTTGGCATCACCGACATCCGTGACTTTTTTGAAAACGACCTGCGCTTTTTGCGCCAGTTCAGCTGAAGGCAGCGGAAAGGGAAAACCATGAAAACAACACTTGAGTGGATCCGGGCCTTTACACCGGTTGACCAGGACCCCAAAGCCTTTGCCGACGGCATGACGCTGACCGGGTCAAA
>CAYXIM010000041.1:0-5208 GCA_964465385.1 uncultured Oscillospiraceae bacterium | reverse complement strand
GGGGCCGTCCAGGGGATCCGGACCGGCCGCATCGACAGCGTGGCGCCGCACCCCAATGCCGACAAGCTGGTCTGCTGCCAGCTGACCTGCGGTGAACGCAAGCTGCAGATCGTGACCGGGGCGGACAACGTCTTTGCGGGCGCCATCGTGCCGGTTGCCCTGGATGGGGCCAGCCTGGCCGACGGCACCGTCATCCGGGCCGGCACGCTGCGTGGGGAACCGTCCCAGGGCATGCTGTGCAGCCTGGACGAGCTGGGCCTGGACCCGGAAGCGTATCCGGAAACCGACCCCGATGGCATCGTGATCCTGCCAGATGACACCCCCCTGGATGCCGACATCCGGCCCATCCTGCACCTGGATGACGTGATCCTGGAATTTGAAATCACCGCCAACCGGCCTGACTGCCTGTCGGTTGAAGGCCTGGCCCGTGAGGCGGCCGTCACCTTTGACCGGCCCTTCAGCCCCCTGGCTCCACAGGTCCAAGCCCTGGACCCCAGCGACAGCGCCGACCATGCCGCCATTGAGATCCTGGATCCGGACCTGTGCCCGCGCTATTGCGGCCGGGTGATTCAAGACGTGACCATCGGGCCGTCCCCGGACTGGATCCGCCGCCGCCTGCGCGGGGCCGGCATGCGCCCCATCAACAACCTGGTGGACATCACCAACTATGTCATGCTGGAACTGGGCCAGCCCATGCACGCCTTTGACCTGTCGCAGCTGGCCGGCAGCCAGATCCTGGTCCGCCGGGCCCGGGCAGGGGAACGCATGACTACCCTGGACGGGATCGAGCGGACCTTGGACCCCAGCATGCTGGTCATCGCAGACCAGGAGCGGGTGGTGGCCCTGGCCGGGGTCATGGGTGCCGAAAATTCGGAAGTGTCGGCTGACACCACCCGCATTTTGCTGGAATCGGCCACCTTTGATGCGGCTGCGGTCCGCAGCGCCGCCAAACAGGTGGGCCTTCGGACCGAAGCCTCCCTGCGCTTTGAAAAAGGCCTGGACCGCCAGCTGGCCCGCCGGGCCATGGACCGGGCCTGCCAGCTGATCGAAGAAACCGGGGCTGGCCGCGTCTGCCAATCCACCCTGGACGTCTGGCCGGGTAAACAAGCGCCCCGGCAGATCCCCTTCACCACAGCCGGCATCAACGGCATTCTGGGAACCGACCTGACCGAGGACTGGCTGATCGCCTGCCTGGAACGCCTGGGTATCCAGATCCAGCTGGCAGGTGACGGCCTGCTGGCCTGGCCGCCTTCCTGGCGGGCAGACCTGGACTGCCAGGCTGACCTGGCTGAGGAAGCCGCCCGCCTTTACGGCTACAACAAGATTGAACCCAGCCTCTTGTCCGGCGCCCAGGCGACAACAGGGGGCCTGAGCCGGGACCAGACCCGGCATGAGAAGATCAAGGGCCTCTTCCTGGCGGCCGGTTTTTTTGAAGCCAGCACCTATTCCTTTGAAGGGCCAGCCCAGCTGGACAAGCTGCGGGTGCCCCAGGACCACCCCCTGCGCCAGCAGGTGATCATCCACAACCCCCTGGGGGAAGAATACAGCCGCATGCGCACCAGCATGCTGCCTTCGCTCCTGACCGTGGCGTCCACCAACTGGAAACGCTCGGTGGCCGAGGCCGCCCTCTTTGAATCGGCTGCCGTCTACCGGACCGACCAGTGGCCCCTGACGGCGCTGCCGGCTGAAGAGCGGCGCCTGTGTGCCTGCCGCTATGACACCCAGATCCCCGATGCGGGCCCCGGGCTCTTTTTCGCCCTCAAGGGCCTGGTTGAAGAGCTGGCCCGCCACCTGGGCATCCAGGACCTGGACTTCTTCCCGGAAGCAGATGCCCCCTGGCTGCACCCGGGTCGCGCAGCCCGTGTCACCCTGGCTGGCCAGGCCATCGGCCAGCTGGGCGAGGTGCACCCGGATGTGGCCCGGGCCTTTTCAGCCCCGCCGCGCACGGTCCTGCTGGACCTGTCCGTGGATGCCCTGATCCAGGCGGCCCGTGATGACCGCCAGGCGGTCGCCCTGCCGCGCTACCCGCGGGTCTTGCGCGACCTGTCCCTGGTCGCCAACAAGGCGATACCAGCCCGGGAGATTGATGCGATCATCCGCCGGGCGGGCGGCGGCCTCCTGCGGGCCATCCGCCTCTTTGACGCCTATGCCGGCAAGCCCTTCGCCGATGATGAGGTGTCCTTGTCCTATGAACTGGCCTTTGGCGCGGATGACAAGACTTTGTCGGATGAAGACATCGCACCGGTGATTGAGGCCATCCTCGATGACCTGGCCCGCACCATCGGGGCCCACCTGCGCGACCGCTGACCTGAGCCCCTTTGACCCTTTTTGTCTCCCGGCGGCCGGCACCTTGCCGGCCGCCGCTTTTAAACTGGGGGGCAGGAGGTGGTCTCATGTTGACCCTGGAAACCGCCCTGGCGATCTGCCTGGTCCTGATCCTGCTGCTCTTGCCCCTGACCCTGGCACCTGGCCGTTACAAGGCCTGCCGCCTGGCCGCCGCCCGTGAGGTGGCCAACAGCCTGCCGGCAGCAGGACCTGGCGCCTTTTATGTCTTTGCCGCAGCAGATGTCCCCGGACAGCTGCCCCTCTTACAGGTGTCGCCCCAGACGCTGCTCCTGGCCGCCAGCTGGCTCCGGGACAGTGCCGGCACAGTCGAAGGCTGGCTGGCTGGTCGATGACGGGCTTGGCGCACCGTTCGCGGCGGGGCAGCATCAGCCTCTTTTGCTGCCTCATCCTGACGGCTTTCAGCCTGGTCTTATCCAGCTGGGTGTCGGCTGCCCACATGCGGGCCTGGGAAGCCAGGCTGGCTGATGCCCTCAAGAGCCAGTGCCAAGTGGTTTTGGCGGCCTATGACCCGGCCCTTTTCACCAGCTTTGGCCTGCTGGGCTTTGAGACCCAAGCGGCCAATGGCCAGGTGGTGTCCACCCTCATGGCCGGCTGCCCCGGCTGGCAGGGCCCCTGGCTGACGGTGGATGCCCCCTTGTCAGACCCCCTGGTCCTGGACCAGCAGATGGTGCGGCAGATGAAAAACCGCCTGCCCCTGCACTGGCTGGACCAGATCCAAAAAGAGCTGGATCCGGCCTCTTTTCTGACAGACGCCTTATCGGGCCCTGTGGCCAGCCTGGCCGGATCGGTTGAAGCGGGGCAGGTTTCCCAGGTCCTGGACACCCTCCTGGGTTCGTTGCTGGATGAGCTGGCTGACGACCAGCTGACCGGTGTCAAAAACCGCCTGGACGGCCTGGGCCTGTCCCTGCTGGGCTGCCGGGACAGCGACCTGATGACAAGCCTGTTTGGCGGCCTGCCGACCGTTTTGGACCCCCAGGGTCTCAACCGCCTGGCTGCGGCCTGCAACCGCCTCTTTTCCCAGGCTGCCACAGGCCTCTACGAAGACCTGTGTGTGGCTGAGTATGCCCTGGCCTATTGCACCCAGCGGGTGACCGTGTGTGGCCAGACAGGCCGGACCCTGAGGACCCCGGATGGACGCTCGATGACGGCGCTGGCCGTCAGCCGCCCCTGTGAACTGGAACAGGTCCTGACCGGCTTTTTCGACCCCCAGGCCGCGGCCTTTGTGGTCCGGACCTGCCTGGTCAGCCTGCGCACCTTGATCCACCTGGCCGCCCTGGTCAGTGATGCCGATGAGATGCTGACCATCCAGGGCCTGGCTGAAAGCCTGGCTGGCGCGGTTGCCCTGGTCAGTGCGGGCACCGTGGCCTTGGAGCCCCAGGCCATCGCCTATGTCCTGGTGGTCGCAAAAGCCCTGTCTGCCGCTTACAAAGACACCACCCGCCTGCTGGCAGGGGAGCGGATCCGGCTGTGGCCGGGTATCGGTGACCTGTCGGCCACCTGCAGCTACCAGGACCACCTGCGCCTTTTCACCCTCATGCTGCCCCGGTCGCTGGTTGTCAGGCGCTGCGGCTTGATCATCGAAGGGGTGTGTGGCGGCCCCTTTTACACCCAGGTGACGGCCGCGTCCACGCTGGCGGGCCAAGGCTATCAGCTGTCAGGAGGCTACACATGAAAAAGAGGGGATCGGTCAGCCTGGAAGCGGCCCTGGTCCTGCCCCTGCTCTTGCTTTTTTTCATGGGCTTTCTGGGCCACCTGACCAGCATCCGCCGCCAGCTGCTGATGACAGCCGCCCTCAGGCGGGCAGCCGATGAATGGTCCTTGCTGCTGCCGGCCTTGACCGTGCTGGACCTGGACCAGCTGGACCAGGCAGAAGGCAGCCTCATCCAGGACGTGCGGACCCTGGCGGCCCTCTTTGGCCCCTTGTCCGGCCCGGTGCAGGGGTTGGTGGCCGATGCCCTGATCACCCAGCAGCTGGGGCCGGCGCTTTTAAAGCGGCAGGCCTTCTGGATGGCTGAGGCGGGGGAGCCACTGGGGATCCAGGACCAACGCACCCTTTTTCTGGACTGGCAAAGCCAGGACCAGCTGCTTTGGGTCCACATGAGCTGGCTGGAAAACAGCCTCTGGGGCAGGCGGACCGTCCGGACCCGGGTGGCGGTCCCCCTTTGGGGCCGCCTGCTGGCCGGCCCGGAAGCGGCACAAGTGGCACAGGCGTCGGTCTGGTCCCTGGATAATTTTTCCCGGGGCAAGCAGATCCGCCAGGCCATGGGGGGCAGCCTGCCGGACACCTTTCCGGTCATCGCCGCCTTCTCAGACGGCTGTGCCACCGCCATCAGGAGCCTGGATTTCACGGCGGCCAGCTACGCGGACCCCAAGGCACTTGCCCGCGCCGTGCGTTGCTGCCTGGATGACCTGGACGGCTTTGACGGGGCCTCGTTCAACCGGTCTGGCACACACGTGGAAGTGCGTGCCGCTGACATCCACAGCAAGCGGTTGCTCCTGGTCATCCCGGACAACCAGCCGCCGCCCTGGCTGGCCGGCTGCCTGGCTGATTTGGCCCGCGAAGCAGGCGACCGCGGCCTGCTTTTGGAAACCGTCCGCTACCAGACCAGCCCCGGATAAGGTTCTTGTTCATTCACAGGCCTTGGGTTATCATTAGTGGTGAAAACGGTCCAGCGACCGTCTGATTGTTTGGGATGATGTGATCCGAATAACGGGGGCTGCCATGAACGAAAAACTGCGTGATTCCACCATAGACCTGCTCTTTGAAGCGGTGTTGTCGCTGCGTAACAAAGAGGAGTGCTATGCCTTCTTTGTGGACATCAGCACCGTGTCTGAACTCAAGTCGCTGGCCCAGCGCCTCCA
>CAYXIM010000040.1:0-16414 GCA_964465385.1 uncultured Oscillospiraceae bacterium | reverse complement strand
GGTTGTTGGCTATCAGCCTATGCATGACCTGCTTGATCGGCTTGGCAACCTATCTTTTTCTGTTTAAATTCGCACAGGCACCGGTTTTTGTTTTCGCGGGTGATGACAGGGAGCTGGCGCAAACAGCTGTCTTGACCGCCAAGTATTATTTCCCAGCTCTTTTTGCATCCGGCATCAACATCATTTTGGCGTCTTATATGCAATCGATTGGCCGTTGGAAAGGGTCAGTTTTGATTTCTTTGTCTAGAAGTGTTCTGATCTTGCTTCCCCTGCTGCTGATGTTGCCTCGCCACATAGGGGAGATGGGGATCTGGATCAGTGTGCCGCTTGCCGAACTGTTAACCTTGCCTGTCGCTTATGGTATACGAGCCAGCGAAAGCGGCAAGAAAAAAGGGCTGCTTGTTTCAAAAGAAAGGGCATAAAAGCCCCTTCTCAAAGTGATCCTTGTCTGTTAAAAGATGGTTTTTCTCGCCTTGTTTTCATCGCCTGTATAGTCAGCTGCCAAGAGGCTCCTTCTTTTGTGCGGGCTCGTCAAAGCGGGTCCGGACATGAGAAAAGGCATCTTTCAAACGTGAAATAGCGGCTGTCGTATCAGACTCAGCCAAAATCAGGTTCATACCGGCTGCCAGACAGGGCTGGTAGTGGGGCAGGGTGGGATCGATGTGGGCGCCCACGGCCAGGCCTTTTTGTCGGCAGCGCCGGATGACATCAACCAACTGCTCAATAAAGGCCGGGTGGTCATATGCCAGGGGGATGCCCATGGAACAGGTGATGTCGTGAGGCCCCAAAAAGACGGCGGAAACACCATCCACCGCCAGCAGGGCATCCAGGTTTTCAATGGCGGGCACACTCTCAACCCCGATCACCAGGTAGAGGTTTTCATTAAGCCTTTCAAGGTAACGGGTCAGTTCATCGCTGAAAGGGTGCTGGCCGCTCAAAAAAGCGTCCAGGCGGGCCCCCTTGATGGGCCGATAACGCAGCGCTGCACTGACTTGCCGGACCTCTTCCGCAGACTCGACATAGGGGATGACGATGCCTTCAGCGCCTCCTTCAACAGCCAGGGTTGCCAGGCGTGGGTCAGGATAGGGGATGCGGACCATGGGGGAGATGTCATGTGCGGCATAAAGGCGGCACAGGGTTGCGGTTTCGCTGGGGTCCAGCGGGATATGTTCGTTGCAGATGAAGGCAAAATCCATGCCGGTGTCCTTCATCCATTGCGGAATCACAGGGCTGGCCAAGCCGATGGTGTGGGTCCCGTAAACATACTGGCCCCGGGCCATCGCCTGCCTGAGTTCATTTCCTCTCATGCATGTTCACCTCTTTTGCTGCAGTTGTCGTTTGATGGGTTTGGTGCCATCATAACACACAGGCTTTTGGGCGGCCGATCTTTTGTGGCATAATGGGCCCAAAGGAGCATGAAACTGATGAAAGAGCCGCTTTATCCCATTGTATTATTTGATGCAGATGGCACCCTTTTTGATTTTGACCGGGCAGAAGGGCATGCGCTCAAGCAGACCTTTGCAGCCTTTCAAATGCCCTTCAGTCAACGTATTCGAGACAGCTACCGGGAAATCAATCAGGCCCTCTGGGAGGCGCTGGAGCGGTCTGAAACGGATAAAGCAACCCTCAAGACCGAGCGTTTTCGCCGGCTGCTGCACACCCATCACCTGTCTGGCAGGCCAGACGCCCTCAACCTTGAATATGAAACCCAGCTGGCCCGTTGCAGCTTTTTGCTGGACGGGGCTGTGTCGGTCTGCCAGGGCCTGGCTGCTTTTTGTCAGCTGGCCATTATCACCAACGGCCTGGCCGATGTCCAGCACAGCCGTTTTTACGGCTCTCCCCTGCCTCAATGGATCCCCCACCTCTTTATCTCCGATTGCATTGGCCATGAAAAACCGCATCCAGTCTTTTTTCAGACCGTGCTCCAGGCCCTGGCTGTTGCCGACAAAGGCCGGGTGCTGGTTGTCGGTGATTCCCTGACGGCAGATGTGGCAGGCGGCCAGCAAGCCGGCCTGGCCACGTGTTGGATGAACCCTGCAGGCAAAACCGCTCCAGCTCACATCCGGCCCACCTATGACATCCGGTCTTTGACGGATCTGTATCCAATCGTGCTCAAGCAAACCCACAGGGAGGATCTGACATGATGGCAAGCACGCAAGACAAGGTTCTGAATGCGCTGACAGGCCTGGGTATCGACTACCAGCTTGTCCAGCACCCGCCTGTCGCAACCATGGCAGATTTGACGGCTATCGGTGTCAAAACCGGTGTGCCCCATGTCAAGAACCTTTTCCTGAGCAATCGGCAGAAAACCCGCTTTTACCTGCTGCTGCTCAGAGGAGACCAGGCCTTTCGCACGGCGGTGGTCTCCAAACAGCTGCAAGTGGCGCGGCTCTCCTTTGCAGATCCTGATGCCTTGATGGCACTGCTTCAAACCGAACCTGGCGCCGTTTCACCCCTGGGTCTGCTCTTTGATCAAAACAGGCAGGTGGAGCTGGTGCTGGAAAAAAGCCTTGAACAAGATGAACGCTTTTGCTTTCACCCCTGTGTTAACACCGCCAGCCTGCTGATGACGCGAGAGGCTTTCCTGCAGGTTTTTTTGCAGCACACCGGCCATCGGCCGCGCTGGATCAGCTTGAACGACGGATCCTAAAGAAAAAGGCCGGCCAGGCAGGCGCAGCAGAAAACCAGCGGCAGCTTAAGGCCTGGCCGCTTGATCAGCAAGGCCCACACATATGAGATGACAAGGGCCAGGCTGACTGCCCACAGGCCCGTTACCCAGCCGATCAAGGCCAGAAGAAACAGGCTTCGGCGGTGTGCCGGGCGAAAGAAAAGCCAGTGGCACAACGCAGCGGCCAGGGCACCGGCCACATGAAGTAACAGCCGGTCCGGCTGCAGGACAAAACGAAGCCCCGCAGGCAGGGCAACCAAAACCCAGAGGACAGGGGGCGGCTTGTTGCCGTCCCAAATGATAAACGTCAGCACCAGCAGACTCAAACTTGCGACCAGGTAGAGGACAACCATCAGGGTGTTGAAAGTCGGACCCAGGGGGATCCAGGCCCAAAGCGGCCGGGCCCCTGCAGCAGGCGAAAAGATCCCTGACCCCCAAAAACCAGCGACAGCGGCCGCCAGGACACCTGTCAGCGCTTCAACTGCTGGGTAGCGGGAGGCGATGGGACTTTGGCAGTAACGGCAGCGTTTGTGCAAAAGCAGGTAGCTGATCAGGGGGACCAGATCAGCGGCTGCAAGCGGGTGGCCACAGGCTGGGCACCTGGATCGGCCCTGAGCGATGTTTTCTCCACGCGGCAGGCGGTAAATCAAGACATTGAAAAAACTACCCAGGATCAGGCCGAACAGGCCGCTGACCAGGGTCCGGTAAACAAGCCAGCCCAAAGGACTCATGGTTCACACCTCGAAAAGGCCGTCATAGCTTCCTCCATCATCCCTATTATAGCCTGTCGAAAACGATTAGTCAGGAAATGTCAAAAACGGGGGAAAAGGTATCCTGCGTTTCTTTACAAGCCAGATGGCATATGTTAGAATCTTGTAGCATTTGTAACTGGCATCCGATGCCTTCCGGGAGGATTATAACATGTCATCTGTTGTAGAAAAAAGAGAAAACAATGAAGTGGAACTGACGATTGATGTCGACCAGCAAACCTTTGAGCAATCCTTGCAGCATGCTTTTCGACTCAACGCCAAGCACTTTATGATTCCGGGCTTCCGCAAAGGGAAGGCACCCATGGCCTTGGTGACCAAATACTACGGTGAGGGCATCCTCTATGAAGATGCCATTGATCATGCCGCCAACCCAGCCTATCAAGATGCCCTCAAGGAGCACGACCTTAAACCTGTCGCACAACCTGTCATCGATATCCTGGACATCGGACGAGACAAAGGTTTGAAATTTTCGGTCAAGGTGACGATCAAACCTGAGGTGACCTTGGGTGCTTATGAGCAGGTTGAGGCTGTTAGACCTCTGTTCCCGGTGGATGACGACGCCGTTGAAGCAGACATCAAACGTGTTCGCGAGCGCAACAGCCGTATGATCCCGGTGGAAGATCGGGGCATCGAAGATGGTGACACCGTCAACATTGATTATGAGGGCCTTCTGGATGGCGTGGCGTTTGAAGGCGGCAGCGCTGAAGCCTATGATTTGACCATCGGGTCCAAGGCTTTTATCCCCGGTTTTGAAGAACAGCTGATCGGTCACAAGGCCGATGAAACGTTCCCCATTGATGTGACCTTCCCGGAGGATTATCAAAACGAGGAGCTGGCTGGTAAAGCCGTCGTTTTCAACATCACAGTCAACAACGTCAAGATGCGTGAACTGCCTGAGCTCGACGATGAGTTTGCCAAGGATGTCAGTGAATTTGACACCCTGGAAGCTTACCGGGATGATGTGCGCAAAAAATTGGAAGAAGATGCGGACAAGCGTTCTCGAAACATCTTTGAAGATAACGTGGTCCGCCAGGTGGCTCAAAACGCAACCGTTGATATTCCACTGGTTATGGTTGACCAAGAAATCGACCGCATGGTTGACCAGCAAAAACAGCAGATGACCTATCAGGGCATTGAATTTGAGCAATTCCTGAGCTACATGGGCCAGACTTTGGAGGCCTTCAGGGAGCAGATGCGTGATTCAGCCCAGGAGCGGGTGCAGATCCAGCTGGTGCTGGAAGCCATCGGTGAAAAGCTTGACCTGGATATCACCGATGAAGAATACGATGAAGAACTGAACAACATGGCCAGCATGTATGGCGTCGAAGCAGAAACGCTCAAAGAACAGGCGCCTGAAGGACAGCTTGAGTTTGTCAAGGAAGCGGTTTTACACCGCAAGCTGGTCGCCTGGCTGGTTGACCATGCAGTGGCGGTCGATCCGCCTGAACCGGCTCAAGAAGATGATGAGCCAACAGAAGAAGCGGCCGAGTCTGAAAAGGAGCCGCCGGCCGATCCCGAAAGGAGTGCTGACGCATGAGCCTGGTACCGATTGTAGTAGAACAAACCAACCGCGGTGAACGGTCCTACGATATTTTTTCACGGCTGCTCAAAGAACGCATCATCATCCTCAGCGATGAAGTCAATGCGGTGACAGCCAGCCTGATCACGGCACAACTGTTGTTTTTGGAAGCAGAGGATCCTGGAAAAGACATTCAATTTTACATCAACAGCCCAGGTGGCGAGGTGTCGTCCGGCCTGATGATCTATGACACCATGCAATACATTAAGCCAGATATCCAAACCATCTGCATGGGCATGGCCGCCAGCATGGGTGCTTTTTTACTGGCCGCAGGGACCCCGGGCAAACGCTTTGCCCTGCCGAACGCGGAAATTATGATCCACCAGCCTTCCGGCGGTGTGCGCGGACAGGCCTCTGATATCCACATTGCAGCCGAACACATCCTCAAAATGCGCGAGCGTTTGAACAAGATTCTTGCCGAGCGCACCGGCCAGCCGCTGGAAAAAATCGCCGAGGATACTGAGCGGGACAACTGGATGTCAGCTGAAGAAGCCATCAGCTACGGCATTATCGATCAGATTATGGACAAGAGGGCTTGATGGGATGTCTGACGAGACCAACAAAGGAAAAGGAAACAACCGGAACGGCAAACGGCCAACGGATGAACATCAGGATGAGACCTACACGGCGGTCAGCTGCTCGTTTTGCGGCAAGACAGACCGTCAGGTGGCTCGCCTGATCGCAGGACCGGGGGTTTTTATCTGCAACGAGTGTGTTGCCCTGTGCGATGAAATTCTGGAAGATGGCCTGGCTGATGCGGAGGACGCCCAGCCTGTTGTTGAACCAGCAGCGCTTTTGTCTCCGGTTGAGATCAAGCAGGCGCTTGACGCCCATGTGATCGGCCAGGAACAGGCCAAGAAAACCTTATCCGTGGCGGTTTACAACCACTACAAACGCGTCTTCGCCAGGGCATCCGATGACTCGCATGCCTTAGATGAAGCGCTGGAAACGGTTGAGTTGTCAAAAAGCAACATCTTGATGATTGGTCCGACCGGTTGCGGCAAAACGCTACTGGCTCAGACCTTGGCCCGGATTTTAGATGTTCCCTTCGCCATAGCGGATGCAACCGCCCTGACGGAAGCTGGCTATGTTGGTGAAGATGTTGAAAATATTTTGCTCAAGCTTATTCAAAACGCTGATTTTGATCTGGAGCGGGCGCAGCGGGGCATCATTTACATCGATGAAATCGACAAGATCACCCGCAAAACAGACAACCCCTCCATCACCCGGGATGTCAGTGGAGAAGGGGTCCAGCAAGCCCTGCTTAAAATTTTAGAAGGGGCTGTGGTCAACGTTCCTCCTCAGGGTGGCCGCAAACACCCGCATCAGGAATTCATCCAGCTTGACACCTCCCAGATTTTGTTTATTTGTGGCGGGGCCTTTGATGGCCTGGATAAAATCATCCAGAATCGGATCGGCAAAAAATCCATCGGCTTTGGAGCCGTGATTGAAAGCCACCGGGAACGGGGGCTGGGTCAGATTCTGGCTGATGTCATGCCACAGGATTTGCTCAAGTTCGGCTTGATCCCTGAGTTTGTGGGCCGCCTGCCCGTGGTGGTCACCCTGGAGGGGCTGACCGAACAGCTACTGGTTCGTATTTTACAAGAGCCACGCAATGCCCTGCTCAAACAGTATCAAAAACTGCTGCGCTACGACGGGGTGACCTTGTCCTTTGAACCGGACGCCGTTGAAGAAATCGCCCGCCTGGCCTTGGAACGCAGCACCGGTGCACGCGGGCTTCGGGGCATCTTGGAAGAGGTCATGCTGGACATCATGTATGAGCTGCCTTCAAGAGAAGATGTAGCCAGCTGTGTGATCACCAAAGCCAGCGTGTCAGGCAAGAAAAAGCCTGAAATTATCTTGAAGCCAGATCAATCTGCCTGAAAACTGTCGGTTTTTGTCGTCTCTGGAGCACCCTGATGGGTGCTCCTTTTTTATAGACTCATAAACAGTATCAGACAGGAGCTGTGTTATGAGCCTTCCCTTGATCCAGTTTCAAAAACCCCGCGTGGAAAAGACCTGCCGGACCGGCTGGCTCTTGGAAGATGCCGGCACGCGTTATGTGGTTAAGCGAACGGATGATCTGACCGAAGCTGCTCCAGCTGTGGCTTTGCATCACCTTTACCATCCAGGCCTGCCGCGATGCTTGGGGCAAACCCTTTGGCCGGAGACAGACCCTTGCCTGGTCTTTGAACACCTGGATGGTCAAACCTTGGACCAATGGCTTCAAAAACAAGAACGGACACCTGAAAGCCTGCGCCAGCTGTTGTCTCTGACAGTAGGCTGGGCCGGTCTGCTGTCTTTTTTACATCAAGAGGCACCACAGGCCATGATCCATGGCGACATCAAGCCGGCCAACCTGCTGGTTTCACCGGATGGGCAGGCCCGGCTGATCGATTTTGGATCAGCACGGCTGCTGACTGATACAAGTCGGCCGGTCGAAGCGGGACAGACCACCACCCTTTCTTACGCCGCACCGGAACGGATCACAGGAGAGGGACAAGGTGCCAGTGACCTTTATGCGCTGGCCTTGACCTTGCTGGCCTGCTTGTCGGGACAACCGGTACAGGACTGCCGACACAAGCCTTTGCAGGCGTTGTTGCCGGATTGTGATGTGCGCCTGGTCAGCCTTTTACAAGAGAGCCTGTCATCGGACAGCGATCAACGGCCTGCCAGTGCCCGGCTTTTTGCCAGCCGCTTGCAAGCACTTGTGGATGAGCCAGGTCTGATCTGGCCGGTGGCTGGCCTCGAACGCCATGTTATCCTGCAGGAGCCACAAAAGGCAACCGACATAAAAAACCCCTCCATCCGTTCTCCTTTTTTGTGTGTCTGGGGTTCGGCTGCCTTTGCCTGTGAGCTGGCAGCTGTCTTGGGCGAAACGCGAACGGTTCTGGTTTTTGATGCCAACCTGCTCGAACCAGCAGCGGATTTGCTGCTGGGCGTGGACCGGGCTTCTCGAAAAGATCCAGATGCTTGTTCGGATCCTGTCGACTGGCTGGCCTGCGCGTCCGATGATGCTTTTCTTTCGGCCGACCAGTTGCGCCAACAGACCAGGCAAACGTCCGTTTCCCAGGTGCGGCTGCTACAACCCCACCAACCGGTGTTTGATTATGAATATGGGCGCCTGGACCGCTTCGCCCAGACGGTCCAAGCTGCGTCCAAGCTGACAGAAACCCTGGTGCTTTCATGCAACCAAAGTATCTTTGACGCTTATACGTGCTACAGCCTGCTGACAGCTGATCGCATTCTGGTTCCGTTAAAAGCCGATCTCTTGTCTTTACGCTCATACAACCGGTCAGTCACTTACTTATCCCACTACTATGGCCTGCAAACCGATCGGCTACATGTGATCTGTTTTGAATACAACCCCTCTTTAGACTTGAGTCGCGGCACTATCAATCAGCTGTGCCATGACCGCTTGTCCGGTTGTATCACAGAGGCAGCCCGTCGTCGATCGGCTGGACAAACAGGCCCCCCTTATGCCAGCCGTCTTTCAGAGCAGAACAAAAAAGAATACAGGCACATCATCAAAAACCTGGCTTTAAACAAGCCTTCAGGAAAGGAAGACAGACATGCCTGTTGTGCGGTCCAGAACCTGGATGATCGAAGCCCTCAAGAAGACCTGTCCGACCGGCCCATGGACAAAACAGTCGGACGTGAAAGAAGAGGAGACGGCTGATCTGATTGATTTAGCCATGTCTGTGTGCCGTAAGCTATTGGAAGAGCACGCCCAACTGGTTTCGGCGGTTGCAGAAGGATCAGCCTCGCGCGAACAGCTCAAGACGCTGATCGCCCAAACTGCTGAACAAATCAGCCTGCGGGCCGGCTTTTTTCGCGGGGAGATTCAAAGCAGCGTTTTAGACGTTCTCTTTGGCTATGGGCCCCTTCAGTCCCTGATAGAAGACGACACCATTACCGATATTGACGGTACGGCCCCGGACCAGTTCACCATCACCCGGCTGGGAAACAGACAGTTTATCAACCGCCTTTTTCCAGACGCCAAGGCCTATGACACCTACTGCCGTCTGCTGGTCGTTCGAAACGGCGGTGTCATTAATGAAAACGACAGCTATTGCCGTGTTGCAGATCCCCAATACAGGCTGCGCATCAATGTGACCGTTCCGCCGAGAAGTCAACCGCATCCGGTGATCAGCATTCGAAAACACCCTCTGCAGACTCACAATCTGTCCGATCTGGTCCGCTTGGGCATGATGCCGCACACGCTTGCTGACCAATTGGCCCATTGGGCAAATCAGCAGCGGTCGGTTCTGATTTGCGGCAAGGGTGCCGCCGGAAAAACCACCTTGCTTCGTGCCTGGATTGAAGCCATGCCACCCCTTTCACGGGTCCTGATTGCTGAAAGTGATGCAGAATTGTATCCCCAAAAACCCTGTTGCTTGTCTTTGCGCATCAAGCGCCCTGATGAAGGTGGCCGGCCGGTTGCGCTCAAAGACCTGGTCCGTGACGGCTTGACCCAGTCTTTGGATGCGTACTGCATTGGAGAAGTGGTGGGCGAGGAAGCTTACGCCTTGATGCAGGCTGCCTTCTCGGGACACCCCTGCCTGGCCACCCTCCATGCTGACCGGGTTCAAGACGTGCCGGAACGCTTGCTGACTCTGGCCCGCTCCGCTGCGCAAGGTGCTTCCGACACCACGTTGCGCCGGATGCTGGGTTCGGGGCTTGATTTGATCATCTGCCTGAATCGTTTTCGAATTGAACACATTGCCCAGGTGCATGGTTATCAGCAGAAGGAGGACCGCTATGATCTGGAAACGCTTTGGTCATGCCAGCCAGGTGCGACAGCAGACCTTACAGCTGGTCAGTGAGCTCAACCGCTGGTGTCAGGTCCGCGAGGATTTGCTCTACGCCTTCCAAAAGGCGCTGGATAGCGGTATTCAAGAACCCATGCGCGGTGCGGTGGACCAGTTTGTCACACGCGTCAAAGGAGGAATGGCTGTGGATGAAGCCCTCCACCATTTCGAAAAAAGCCTTGACCACGAGCACTTTCAAGACCTGCTGGCTGCCATCCGATTCAATTTTCGTTATCGGGGAAACCTGCCGATGCTGCTGACTCATCTGGAGTGGCAGATGAACCGCATCGAAGAAGAGCACACACGCCGAAGGTTATCCCATGCCCGGGACAGACGATGGACGGTGGCCATCCTGACCACCGTACCGCTTATCTGCCTGATTCGACTGCTGGCATACCCAGCAGCCCGCGCGGTGTTTCTCACGGAACCCGCCGGACGTGTGCTGTTGGCAGTTGGCTGTGTCTTTTATGCAGCAGCGGTTTTGGGCTACCGGGCCATTGCGAAGAAAAGCGGCAGCTGAAAGGGGGTCTTTATGGCTTGTTCAAAAGAGGCTTTTACGGCCCTGCTTTTGTCATCCGGGGTGACTGCGCTTGCCATCTACCGGTTGTTACCGGCCATCGCTTGTGCGTTATCCCGTCCGCTGCTTGAAGCGGGAGGTGTGGCACAAGGGGACCTGAAGCAGAAACCCTCCGGGCCCTTGGCCAATCAGCTGCAGCTGCTGCTGAGCAGGCACCGGGATCGCCTGGCCCGTGCCGGTTGGCCTTCCGTCCGGGCGCATCGGTTTTTTCTCTTGTTTTATGTCTGTCTGGCAGCTGGTGGCTTGATGATCGGACTCTTTTTACGGCAACCCCTCTTGGCGCTGGGGCTTCCTATGTTTGGCATCAGCCAGGTCAATCTGTTTGTCACACGGTGTGCCAGCCAACGTCAGGCTCGTTTTTCTAGACACGTTTATAAAATCTATCGCTTTATCCATGAACAAGTCTCATCCGGCATCAGCCTGTCTGACGCCCTTAAAGGCCTGCCGCAGGTGGTTCGAGACCCGCTGGTCCAACCGATTTTGGTTCGTTTTTCGGCGCTTTATGAGCTGACCCATGATATCGAGCAGGCTTTTGGCGTCTTGGAACATGCGTTTGGTGCAGCAGACACCCGAGTTTTAACCGGGCAGATCAGGCAATGCCTCCAGTCCGGCATTTCAGGGCAAACCCTGTCTCGCATGGAGCAGCTGCTCTTTACCAGGACTTACGCCCGCATGCAGGAAGAAACAGAACGCATCCGCTCCCGCCTGACCTGGATCGCCGCTCTGGCCCTGCTCCTCTGGCTGGTGGTTTTTCTGGTCCCCTTGTTTGCAGAAGTGATCCATACCACACAAACCGTCTTTCACTAGACACAGCACAGAAAGGATGAAAAAAATGAAGCACAAACCATTCTCACGATTGCGATGGAAGCGGCCGGTTCTCAAGACCGGCGTCCAGCTCGCACTTAAACACCGTTCAGGCTTTGGCCTCAATGAAGTTATCGGCATCGCAGCGGCTATTTTGATTGCGGTTGTCGTGGTCATTCCTGGCTTAAGAAGCTTTGCCGAAGAGGTGATCAGTAAATTGGGAGACTGGTGGAACACCATGTCAGCCGAATTGTTTTCCAGCAACTGATAACCTTGCAACCAAGGGGGTGGCGACCATGATGGATACTTTGCTGGCAACGGTTTTTGCCTTGATTTTTCTGGTGGCCATTTGCTTGCAGCTCTTTTTGATGATTCTGCCTGTTTTCTCCCGGATCGAGTTTGATGCCATCTGCCACAGCTATGCGCTGCGCATGGACCAGGAAGGCGGCATGACGGTCGACTTGGAAACAGCCTTTCGACAAGCCTTGTCAGAACATGGCTTTGACACGGTTCTGATCCAAGCCCCCCGAACGGGCCATTACGGACAAGCCATGTTGTTGACTGTTCAGGTCAACCAGCCCGGCCGGCGGTTGAAAGCACTGAAAATGGAGGCGGTTGTATGGACTTACACCTATCAGGCAAGCCTTGTCTGTCGCGTGATCGCAGCCGAAACGGATCCGCCGGGCTGGCGCTTGTGGCAGTGGCCTGTTGCCTGCTGCTCATGTTACCCCTGGGTCTAGAGGCCTGTCGCCGGCTGATGACCTGGTGTTTGGTTCGGCGGTCCCATCAGATGCTCCAACAGGTGCTGGCCTCAGCACCCCTGGTGGTTGATCCGGCCAGCTTAAGCCGTGGCAATGTTCAGGTGCTGCCACTGACGGCACGCCGCCAGCTGACCCAGGTTTTTGATGATGGCCTGCCGCCTGTGCTGCAGGATCGGCTGGTTTTACAGCAAGTTCAGGTGCTGGAAGAACCCCTTGTTCAAGATCCTGACCACTGGATGGGGGACAGGCAACCCAGGGTCCGACCCCTTGTTGTGCTGACCGCCCGTCTGGAAGGAACAACGGGCGAACCGATCCTGATCCGCCAGGGTGTTGAACTGATTCTTGACTGACCGCTTGAAAGGAGACCCACGTCATGCGACGATCCAGACAACTCATCTTGACCCTTCTTGTGACGGCGACACTGATCGGTTTGTCCTGGTTTGCGGGCCAAAACCGAGATAAGGAACGGCTGCAGCCGGCCTGCCTGCTTATCGAACCGCTTGCCGCCGGCAGCCTCCTGGAACCAAATCAGTTCAAAGAGATTTGGCTCCAGGAGGCTGACCTGCCACGAAACGCAGTGACCATGCAAGACCTGCCGACACCTTGCTATGCCCGGACGGATTTACTGGCAGGAGACCTGCTCATCCGGGACCGGATCAGCCCCTGGCCTTCGGGCCTGGTCTACTCCAATAGTGGACCGGGCAGGCGCCTGATGACATTGGAACTGGATCCAGCCCAGGCCAACGGCTTTTGGCTTTCAGCAGGCAACCTGATCGACCTTTACCTGATTCCTAGAAACCCCGGCCTGGACAGCGTGCAGGTCCTGCGCGCGCTTGCCGTCCAAAGCGTCATGCGGCCACAAAGCACAGACTTACACGCAACAGACCTGCACACCACCTTGCTGTGTCTGGATTTGTCCAGCGAACAGGCAGACCAGCTGGCCCTGGCTTTAGACAGCTGTTTCATCCGCTTGTCTGTGGTCAATGAAGAGGCCTTGATACCATAAGCTGATGGGCCACAAACCTTTTGTCATCCCACCCCCTTTCTGCTATGATAGGGCCAGGTGATGATGAGGATGCTAGAAAACCTGCTTCCAGCCGTTGAAAAAGGAATGATGGACGCAGCCGGTTCGATACCGGTTGTTTTTAAAGGGATGGAACGAAGCTTTGAACGCTCGGCAACCCTGACCGGTCCCAGCCGCCATGAATACCACGAGCTGACCTATTTACGCAGTGGCAAAGCCCTTTTTAATATTCAGGGCCGCCGTATCCAGATTGAAAAGGGCGCAACCCTTATCATCCGCCCCCAGACAGTCCACCAGATTCAGATCCTTGACGGACCAGCAGACATGCTGGTGCTCTATTTTGGTTTTTCAAGCAAGGCCGCTGACACCCAAAACAGCCGATCCGCTTACAGCTGGTCTGATAACATCGCACCCCAGACCCTGGAGCAATTCATAGATTTCGCTTCGGGCGAAGACAGCGGGCTGGAGCCTGCCACCGAACCTTTTTTGCTGCTTCAGGGCAAAAGCCGCCAGGATATCACCACCCTGGTTGAGCGCATCCTGCATGAAAAACAGCGTGAAAGCTACGGCAGCGACCTCATGATGCAGCTTCTGGCCATCGAATTGCTGGTGGTGCTGGCCCGTGGCCTGCGAGAGGAATGGGAAGAAAGCCTGCGTGTGCGGACAGGTAAAGCTGGCGAGCTGGTGCGCATCGCCCAGCGCTACATCGTTGAACATCACGATCGTGATTTATCCATCGGAGATGTGGCAGCGTATGTTTTTCTGAGCCAGGGCTACTTCACCCGTGCGTTTCGTGATGAGACGGGCATCAGCCCCATGTCGTTCCTCATGCAGGTCCGGGTGGATCACGCCTGCAAACTCTTGAAGCAAGCAGACAAGAAGGTCAGCGGCATTGCCCGGGAAGTGGGTTTTTCCAGTCCCCAACGCTTTAACGCGGCCTTTCGCAAGCACATTGGTATGACGCCCATGCAATACAGGCGAAGCCTTCTGGAAGAGAAAGGGCCCGGTATATGACCCAGGTAAAAGACGACAAGCATGTTTCGGCCGTTGACCGGCCCCGCATCGAGCAGGCGGTACGAGAAATCCTGCTGGCTGTTGGTGAAAACCCGGATCGGGAAGGGTTGCTTGAAACCCCGGCCCGTGTGGCCCGCATGTATGAAGAAGTCTTTTCAGGCCTGCATGTCCCGGTTGAAGGGCTGATGAAAATCTTTCATGAAGAAGACCATGATGCGATGGTTGTGGTGGGAGACATCCCTTTTTACTCCATGTGTGAACACCACCTGCTTCCGTTCAGCGGCAGGGCTCATGTGGCCTACATACCCCGGGCAGGCCGTGTGGTCGGTTTGAGCAAGATCGCCAGGCTGGTCGATGTCATGTCGCGAAGGCCACAGTTGCAGGAGCGCCTGACAGCACAAGTGGCGGACACGTTCATGAAAACCGTCAAACCTCTGGGTGTGGCTGTGGTCGTGGAGGCAGAGCATCTGTGCATGACCATGCGCGGCATCCGAAAACCAGGGTCCATCACGGTCACATCAGCCTTAAGGGGTCTTTGCAAGAGCGACGCACGCTCCAGGGCCGAAACCATGTCCTTGATCCAACAGATCCAACGAGGCTAGAAACATGGACCAGAAGCTGTCGGCGCTTTCTTGTGCCAAGGTCTTTCGCTGTGGCAAACACACCTTCCCATTGGGTAAACGCACCTACGTGGTGGGTATTTTAAATGTCACGCCGGATTCTTTTTCTGATGGTGGCTCCTTTTTTTCCACCCAGGCCGCCCTGAACCAGGCCGCACGGCTGATTGACGCCGGAGCAGACCTGATCGATATCGGCGGAGAATCCACCCGACCCCAGGCCAGTCCGGTGGGAGCCCAGGAAGAAATGAGGCGGATCTTGCCGGTTATTCGGGCCCTGGCCCAGACTGGTGACACCGTTCTTTCGGTGGATACCTATAAACCAGCGGTTGCCCAGGCAGCCCTTGAGGCCGGGGCCAGCGTGATCAACGACACCATGGGTTTGCACCAGAAGGGAGACATGGCCCGTGTCGCCGCCCGCTACGGGGCCGGCCTGATCGTTATGTACAACGCCCGGATTGATCCGGCACCACCAGGCCAGCAAAAGCCGGATCTGTTGGATCACATGATCCGTTTTTTCCAACGCAGCCTGGACCGGGCACAGGCGGCTCAACTGAGCGCAGATCGGATCATCCTGGATCCAGGCATTGGCTTTGGGGTTTCAACGGCACAGTCTATCCGTATGATCCAGGAGCTGGCGTGCTTTGAGCAACTGGGGTATCCCT
Organism: uncultured Oscillospiraceae bacterium; assembly: GCA_964465385.1. Classification (GTDB taxonomy): domain Bacteria; phylum Bacillota; class Clostridia; order Saccharofermentanales; family UBA5734; genus JAAYBY01. The sequence goes on along the minus strand of CAYXIM010000040.1, from coordinate 1,124 downwards.
TGCTGGTCGGTCCATCGCGCAAACGGTTTATTGGCGAAAGCCTGCCTGACGGCCAGCCCGACCGGCTGATGGGCACAGCCGCTGCGGTTGCCATCTCTATTGCCCGGGGGGCTGATTTTGTGCGTGTGCATGATGTGTCCGCCCTTATGGATCTGGTGCGGATGACCGATGTGCTTTGCCGAAAAGGAGGTGACTGACCATGCCGCAGGCTTTGGATCAAATTTTGATGAACAACCTTGTTTTTCACGGTTACGTGGGGGTTCATGAGGCCGAAAAAAAAGAAGGGCAGCCCTTTGAAATTGATTTGGTTCTCGGGGTGCGCCACCTGAAAGCTGTTGAGACCGACCGGCTTGAAGACACGATTGACTACGGTGCCGTCTACCGGGACATCCGGCAGCTGATGGCAACGGCCCGCTTCGACCTGATTGAACGGCTGGCAGGAGCCATCGCAGACCTGCTGCTTGAAGGCCACCCCCTGTTGGATACCGTATGGGTCACTGTTCGCAAGCCCCAGGCCCCTATCGATGGCTCGTTTGCCTACATGGGGGTTCACCTGCAACGGAGGCGGTCCTGATGGGCTCGGAGGCTGCTGCCAGAAAACCAGACCAGGCGGTGCCGGCCCTGCTGTCACTTGGCTCGAACCAGGGCGACAGCAGACAACTTTTGCGTGATGCCATCCAGGCCCTGGCCAGCCTGCCACAAAGCCGGTTAACAGCCGTGTCATCGCTTTATGAAACCGATCCGGTCGGCCTGACCAACCAGCCCCCTTTTCTCAATTGCGTGGTCCGGCTTGAAACATGCTTGTCTCCCCTGGCGCTTTTGCATCACTGCCAGGCCCTGGAAACCAAGGCAGGGCGGAAGCGAACGGTGCGCTGGGGGCCCCGTTTGCTGGACATTGACCTGCTGATAGTTGGTTCGGTCTCCTGCCAGACCGCCGAGTTGACACTGCCGCACCCCAGGATGCACGAACGAGCCTTTGTCCTGGTGCCTTTGGCGGAGGTGCAAAACGGATGCATTGAGATCCAGCCGGGGGTTCGGCTCCTGGCCCGGGACTGGCTTGATGCTGGCACCCAGGGCGCTTGCTGGTAAGTTGTAAAATGAATTGCCCAGAGATGAAAAGTAAA
>CAYXIM010000039.1:0-16725 GCA_964465385.1 uncultured Oscillospiraceae bacterium | reverse complement strand
TCGGGATCACCGGCAAAGCTGTTGCCGGAGTTGTGGAGGTGTCTTGCGATGAATCGAACCCAGGAACGGTACCAGCAGGCAAAAGAATTGATTCCGGGCGGCACGCAGCTGCTGAGCAAACGACCGGAACTGATGGCCCCCGACCAGTGGCCCGCGTATTTTTCAGTGGCATCAGGCTGTGAAGTCTGGGATTTGGACGGCCAGCATTATTATGATTTTTCAACCAATGGCATCGGATCCTGCTCACTGGGTTTTGCCGATCCGGATGTGACCCGGGCGGTCAAGGCCTGTGTCGACAGCGGGAGCATGTCTTCGCTCAACCCGGTTGAGGAAGTGGAACTGGCCGAACGGCTTTGCCAGGTCCACCCCTGGGCGGAACAGGCCCGCTTTGCCCGGTCGGGCGGAGAAATCTGTGCCATTGCTGTGCGCATTGCCCGGGCCACCACACGCCGGGCCAAGGTGCTCATCTGCGGTTACCACGGCTGGCATGACTGGTACCTTGCTTGCAACCTGGGCGACAGCGAAGCCCTCAGCGGCCATTTGCTGCCGGGTCTGGCGCCATTGGGTGTTCCGCGGGTGCTGAGCGGGACAGCCTTGACCTTTTCTTACGGAGATGTGACCGCCTTTGATGCCCTCATGGCGGAACACGGTCCGGACATTGCGGCCGTGATCATGGAGCCTTGCCGCAACTACGATCCCCAGCCAGGCTTTTTAGAGCACATCCGACAACAGACGCGCCAAAACGGCAGCCTGTTGATTTTTGATGAGATCACCATCGGCTGGCGGCTTGTTTTCGGTGGTGCCCATTTGAAATTTGACGTGAACCCAGATCTGGCGGTTTTTGCCAAATCCCTGGGCAACGGCCACCCGATCGCTGCTGTGATTGGCACCCGGGCCGCCATGGACGGGGCCCACGACTCCTTTATCAGCAGCACCTACTGGACGGAGCGGGTGGGCCCGGTTGCGGCGCTGGCCACCATGGATAAGCTTGAGCAAAGCAACTTTCCTGAGCACGCGGCTGCGATCGGCAAGCGGGTCCAGGAAGCCTGGCGGCAGTCAGCGACCACACACGGTTTACCGGTCTCGGTTCCTGACGGATATGGCTGTCTGGCCAAATTTGCCTTTGACCACCCCCAGGCAGCGGTTCTTAAAACAGCGTATGTCCAGCTGATGCTCGACCGGGGCATTTTGTCAGGACCCAGCATCTATCCGACCCTGGCCCACACAGACGAACACATTGACCGCTATGCGACCGCCATCGAGGACGTGTTTGCCAGCCTGGCCCGCGCCCTCGAAAACGATACCGTGGACAGCCTGTTGCGCGGACCTGTTGCCATCAGCGGCTTCAAGCGTTTGTTGTGATTTAAGGGGGGCTTATGGCCAAATTTGAGACCCACTTAACGGGTTCCTTTGATGCGTTTTTGAATGCGTTGCACCAGGAAGTCCTGCAGGGCAGCCTGTCTGCTTCCTTTGAAGACGGCAGCACGTTTGTGGCAGGAGACGTCCGTGTGGCGGTCCGGGTGTATGAGCGTTACAGCATGATCGGTTCCAACCGGGTCAGCCTGAGCATCACCCTGATCGGCCAGGCCGACAGGTTGTCTCTTTCAGCCATTGCGTCAGGCGGCAGCCAGGCTGTCTTCTGGAAAGTCAACACCTTTGGTGAAACGGCCTTCCTGGACAGCCTGGAACGGTTTGTCCGCTCCTATCAGGGGCGCGCCTGATAGGAGAAAAAACCCTGACCGGTTTTTCGGCCCAGCCGGCCGGCACGCACAAGTTGTTTAAGCAAGGGACACGGGCGGTACTTGGGATCGCCCGTTTCCTTTTGCAAGGTTTCCATGATGGCCAGGACCACATCGGTGCCGATCAGGTCGGCCAGGGCCAACGGGCCGATGGGGTGGTTGGCACCCCTTTTCATGGCTTCATCGATGGCTGCGGCATCCGCTGTTCCTTCATATAAAACAGTGATGGCTTCGTTGATCATGGGAATCAGGATGCGGTTGACAACAAAGCCGGGTGCGTCATGAGCACGGATGGGAACCTTGCCCAAGGTGCGTACCAGATCCACCAGATGGGCGCTGTCTTCCTGGGCCGTGCCAAACGGTGAGACCACTTCGACCAGAGACATGACCGGTGCCGGGTTGAAAAAATGCAAGCCGAAAACCGGCCGATCCAGGGCAGCGGACAATTGGGTCAAAGACAAGGCAGAGGTGTTGCTGGTCCAGGTTGTGTCTGGCCGGCAGATCGTGGCCAACTGTGTGAACAAGGCCCGCTTGGCTTCAAAATCCTCAACAATGGCCTCCACGATCAGATCCCGATCCCGCAGGTCTTCCAATGTGCCGATGCCAATGGCGGCCAGCATCTGTGTGCGCTGGTCGGCTTGCAGCCTGTCCTTTTGAACCAGACGGTCCAAGGTCTTTTCAAGGCGGTCCAAAGCGTGTTGGGCCAGTTTGACCGACTGGTCCACCAGCAGGCAGGCGTGTCCTGCCTGGGCAAAAACCTGTGCGATGCCCGTTCCCATGGTTCCAGCGCCGATGATGCCGATGCGCATGTTCGCCACCTGCCTTTCTAAAGGGTGATGGCGCCATCAACACTGATGGTGGCGCCATTGATGTAGGATGCGTCATCTGAAGCCAGGAAGGCATAGACCGCTGCCACTTCATCGACCGTTCCCAACCGCTGCATGGGCGTTTTGGCCTTCATTTTTTCCAAAACAGCCTCAGGCATGGCCCGGACCATGTCCGTCAAAATAAAGCCCGGTGCGACCGCATTGACGCAAATGTTATAGCGGCCCAGCTCCTTGGCCCAGGTCTTGGTCATGGCGATCAGGCCAGCCTTGGTGGCGGCATAGTTGGTCTGGCCAAAATTGCCGTAAAGCCCCACCACGGACGCGGCGTTGATAATCCGGCCTTTTTTTTGCTCGATCATGTGGGGGGCGATGGCACGTGTGCACAAGAAGACACCCCGCAAGTTGACCGCCAGCACCCGGTCGAACTGGTCGGCACCCATCTTGATCAGGCGTGCATCTGCTGTGATGCCCGCGTTGTTGACCAGAATATCCACGGTGCCCCATTTTTGGCGAACGGTGTCGACCAGGGTGTCCACCTGGTCCTCGCGTGTGACATCCGCAGCCACTGTGATCAGCTGGCCCAAAGGCGCCAGCTGGCTGGCGGCCTGGGACAGGCCCGCCTCATCGATGTCACACAGGGCCACACGGGCGCCTTCCTCAAGGAATCGCCTGGCTGTGGCCAGCCCGATGCCGTTGGCCGCGCCGGTAATGAGGGCAACCTGATCGTTAAGCTTCATCTTCGTCCATCCTTTCAATGATGACACAGTGGCCCATGCCGCCACCGATGCACAGGGTGGCCAGGCCGTACCGGGTCCGGCTTCTCATCAATTCATAGAGCAAGGTCACCAGGATGCGGGCCCCGCTGGCGCCAATGGGGTGGCCCAGGGCAATGGCACCGCCGTTGACGTTGGTGCGGTCTTCTGGCAGCTTCAGCTCCCGCATGACAGCCAGGGCCTGGGCGGCAAAGGCTTCGTTGGCTTCGATGCGGTCCATGTCATCCATGGTCAGGCCGGCCAGGTCCAAGGCCTTTCGAACGGCCGCGACTGGCCCAATGCCCATGAGATCTGGTGCCACACCTGCCTCGGCGTAGCTGACCAGCCTGGCCAGGGGCTTAAGACCCAGTGCCTTGGCCCGGCTGGCAGCCATCAGGACCAGGGCAGCCGCACCGTCGTTGATCCCGGAGGCGTTTCCAGCGGTCACGGTGCCGTCTTTTTTAAAGGCTGGCTTGAGCTTGGCCAGGCTGTCAACGGTGGTGCCGGGCCTGGGGTGTTCATCGTGTGTGGTTTTAAGCTCCTTGCCCTTGCGGTCTTTTCGGACAACCGCAACGGTCTCTGCGTCGAAACGGCCCTGGTCGATAGCAGCCAGGGCGCGCGTCTGGCTTTGGGCTGCAAAGGCATCCTGCTCCTGGCGGGACAGCTGATAGGCCTGGGCCAGGTTTTCAGCGGTCAGGCCCATGTGCACCTGATGAAAGACATCGGTCAGACCGTCAACCAGCAGGCTGTCTGCCAGGCTGGTGTGGCCCAGTTTGGTGCCGGTGCGCATGCTTTGGCTGTAAAAGGGAGCCTGGGACATGCTTTCGGTGCCGCCAGCGACCAGAATGGCGCGGTCCCCGCAGCGGATGGCCTGTGCAGCCAGGGTGATGGCTTTCATGCCGGATCCACAGACCATGTTGATGGTGCTGGCTGTTTTTTCAACGGGGATGCCTGCTCCCATGGCTGCCTGCCTGGCAATGTTCTGGCCGGCCCCTGCCTGGAGCACGCAGCCCAGCAGGACTTCTTCCACTTCTTCTGGGTTCAGGCCGGCCCGGTCCAGGGCCTGGCCGATAACCAACGCGCCCAGCTGGGCGGCTGACTGGTCTGCCAGCCCGCCCAGAAAACGGCCGATGGGTGTTCGACAGGCTGAGACAATCACAACGTCTTTGATCGTGGTCATGGGGTACCTCCTGTTTCAAAAAGCCACGTGTCCATGGTCTTCACGGCTCTCATATGTGGTTTAAATGCCATTTGAGCCAGCACGTCACGCGCCAGGTCGATACCCGGTGCGACTTCCAGCAGCTCAATGCCATGCTCGTCCAGGCCAAAAACGGCCCGTTCCGTGATGTAACGGACTTTTTGGCCGGTTTCGATGGCCCGTTCTCCCGAAAACGTGATTTGCTGCACCTGGTCGACGAATTTTCGCACGCTGCCTTCTTGTTCAATGTGTAAGCTGCCGTCCCCTGAACGGATGCGCAGGCCCTTGGCTGTCATGGTGCCGCAAAAGACAACGGTCGATGCGTTCTGGGTGATGTCAATAAACCCGCCGGCGCCGGGAATCCGGGTGCCGAACTTGCTGACGTTGATGTTTCCCTTGTGATCGGCTTCAGCCAGGCCCAGAAAAGCCAGGTCGAGGCCGCCACCGTGGTAACTGTCAAATTGGTTGGCCTGGTCAATGATGGCCTCGGGGTTGATGGAACAGCCGAAATCCAGGCCGCTTTGCGGCACACCACCGATGGTTCCCGCTTCGACCGTCAGCACAAACTGTGAAGACAGCCCCAGCTCATGGGCCACCGGCGCGATACCTTCAGGCAGGCCGATGCCCAGGTTGACAACAGACCCCGGGGTGATCTCCATAGCGGCCCGGCGGCTGATGATTTTACGTTCGTCAAAGGGCGTGGAGGCAATGTGGTGAGAAGGCACCTGAATGGCCCCGGTAAAGGCGGCGTTGTACGGGGTGCCAAAGGTTTGCATGTGGTTTTCCGGCTTGGAGGCCACAACGATGGCATCGATATAAATGCCCGGAATTTTAACCAGCCTGGGATCCAGGGTGCCGTTCTTAACCAGGTGTTCCACCTGGACAATGACCGTGCCACCACTGTTTTTAACCGCTTGTGCAGCAGACAGCATGGAAAGGGTCAGCCCTTCTCGTTCCATGGTGACGTTGCCGTTTTCATCCGCATAACTGCCACGGAGCAGGGCCACCTGGATGGGAAAACTTTTGTAGAACAGGTATTCCTGGCCATGGATGGTCATCAGCTCGACCAGGTCTTCCGTGGCCTTGTCATTGAGCTTGCCGCCGCCATAGCGTGGATCAATAAAGGTTTTGAGGCCCACGTGGGTCAGGGTGCCCGGCCGGCCGGCCGCAATGTCACGCAGCATGTGGCACATGACCCCTTGAGGCAGGTTGTAGGCGGCCACCTTGTTTTCCACCGCCAGCTTTTGAACTCGCGGGACCAGGTTCCAATGGCCGCCAATCACACGGCCCAGCAGCCCTTCATGGCCCAGATGGTTGAGGCCGCGCTCACGCGCATCTCCCTGGCCGGCACAATAGACCAGGGTCAGGTTTTTAGGGGAGCCAGTTTCTAAAAACCGCTCCTTAAGCCCAATAGCCAATTCTTCCGGAAAACATGACCCGATGAAGCCATCCGTCAGGACGGTATCCTGGTCGGCAATTAAATCGGCCGCCTGTCGGGCGGTAAGCACCTGCAAAGACATGGTTGACCTCCTTGTGTGGGATAGTTGTATTATACGGAATAAAGAGACATAAGGGAAACAAAAGAGCCACCTGCTGCCGGCTAAGGCTTGCCAGAAGCAAGAGGCCTTTACGGATCCGGACCCGGCAGGCGTTTGCCTGACCGCTTTTTTTTTGTATACTGCAAGCAGACAGGAGGATAAGCCCATGAAACATGCTCAGATGATTGCCCAGGGAACGGTGGTTGCCGATCCTGAAAGCACCTTTGGTTATTATGCCTGGCCGACCGTTGCCCGGGACGCGAAAGGTCACCTGCTGGTGGCTTGCTCGGGAAAGCGGATCATGCATGTCTGCCCCTTTGGCAAGGTGGTGCTCTTCAAAAGCGAAGATGAAGGAAAAAGCTGGTCTGCTCCGCTGATCGCCCTGGACACCCCGCTGGATGACCGGGATGCCGGCCTCTTGCACATGGGTGAAGGCAAGCTGGTCTTGACCTCTTTTAACAACACCCTGGCTCAGCAGCGTGAATGGGCCATTTCTTACAAGTTCGGCTATGGTTCGGAGGCGCTCCGGGCCTTGTCAGCAGCCTATGTGCCGACGGTGGCGCAAGAGGCGGCTGAGGCACGCTACCTGGGTTCCTTGATGGCACACAGCACGGACAACGGGCGCAGCTGGGGTCCCCCGGTTCGTGTTCCCGTATCAGCACCCCATGGCCCCAGCCGCCTGCGCTCGGGGGGCATCGTTTATGCCGGGACGCCTTTTCCCGCACAGCCGGAAGGCAGTGCCTGCCCCATTCATGTCTACCGATCTGACGATTTACACCACTTTGAAAAATTGGCAGAACTGGCGGCCTGCCAGGATGCACCCCATGCCTTCCACAATGAAAGCCATATCATTGAGTTGCCCTCTGGCCGGCTCCTCGTGCACGTCAGGCTGGATGAACGCGGCAAACCGTATGAGGAACGTCTCTTCGGCATTGCCCAGTCGGTCTCAGATGACGGTGGCCACAGCTGGAGCCCCTTGCGGCTGACCCAGGCAGAGGGCGCACCGCCGCACTTGCTCTTGCATTCATCTGGTGTGTTGATCTCTGCCTATGGCAAGCGAAAACCACCCTACGGCATCCAGGCCATGTTCAGCCGGGATGAAGGGGACAGCTGGGACGTGGGCACGTACCTGTGGTCTGAGGGACGGGATTCGGATCTGGGCTACCCGGCAACCGTTGAATTGGACAACGGCGACCTGTTCACCGTCTTTTATGCGGTGCGGCCTGGCGAGGAAAAATGTTCCATCTTGTGGGTGCGTTGGAAGCTGCCCGGCTAACCGATTGATTCGGTCGGGATGGCCTGCACCTCGAAATACAGTTGTTTCAAGTGGCGGATGTTGGTCCGGACGGCCAAAACGGCCTCGGTTTTGTCTTTGTTTTCAATGGCATCGACAATGGCCTGGTGTTCCTGGTGTGTGATGACATGCCGCTTCATGGGCTGGGGCAGTTTTTCTGTGATGCGCATGATATGGATTTTTGCTTCAATCAGCTGCAAATGCTCGATTAACACCTGATTGCCGGACTGGCTGGCAATCTCACGGTGAAAGAGTAAATCTTGTTTGAGGCAGCCGATGGCATCATCTGCCTTCAAGGCGCGGCCATAGGCTTTGTGGATGGCCTTGAGCCTGGCCAGCCTGGTGTCCGTCAGCCGGAGAATGCAGCGGACAACAGCCAGTGATTCAAGGGCCTGGCGGACTTCCAGTAAATCAGCAACATCCTGATCTGAAAAAACGGCCAGGTGGCTGCCATAATGGGGCACCTGGTCCAAGAGCCCCTCAGCGGCCAGCTGCTGAACCGCCTCCCGGACGGGGGTGCGGCTCATGCCGATTTCCCGGGCCAACTCTTCTTCCCGGATGCGGACGCCAGGCTCGAAAGCCCCGCCCAGGATTTTTTCCCGGATGGCCTGGTAGGCGATTTCTTTCAGGCGCAGGTGACCCTTCATGCAAACTCCTTCGTGTATAAAGTATAATGTATACACATTGTAACACACTTCAAGACCCTGTAAATAAACCAATATAAGCATTTTAATCTTTGCATCAAAGACGCACTTGCCAGCCGGGACCAGCTTGGTTAGACTGTGTGGCGTAAGCCCCGACTGATTCAAGGTATAAACCAGAGAGGTGAACCCATGAAAAACCAGCAACCGGCCGGAGAGAAAGTGCTTGAATTGATTGCCGACAAAACCTACACCCGCCACAGCGAAGGGGCTTTTGCCCGGCTGTCTGATGGGCGCATCGCCTTTGTTTACAGCCGTTTTACCGGTTCCTCACAAGACGATGCACCCAGCCACATTGCCATGACCTGCTCGTCAGATGAAGGCAAGACCTGGTCTGAAGGCCGAAAAGTACTGGACCCGGCAGCCTTTGACAGCCACAACATCATGAGTGTTTCGCTGCTTGAGCTTCAAGACGGGTCACATGGCCTGATTTTCGGTTCCCGCAAAACGCCCACCATCATTGAAACCCACCTGCTGCGCACCCGGGATGATTTCAAGACCTTTTATGAACGCAACAGTTGCTCGGTTGCAGATCGGCCCGGTTATTATGTGTTAAACAACGACCGGGTGGTCCGGCTCCAGTCCGGCCGCCTGGTGATGCCGGTTGCGTTTCACCGGGGCGGCTACATGCGTCACCAGGAAGGGTCGATTTACTTTGAATTCCGGGCGGTTCTGGCCTTCCGTTTGTCTGACGACGACGGCCGCAGCTGGCGTGAAAGCAAGGACATTGTCTTTGCCCCCTTTACACGGACAAGGTCTGGCCTGCAGGAACCGGGTGTGGTTGAACTTCAAAACGGTGTGCTCTGGGCTTTTGCCCGGACGGATCAACTGGTCCAGTATGAGTGTTTCTCACTCGATGGTGGCGAACATTGGACCCAGGCGCAGCCTTCCCGTTTCACCGGCTGCAATTCACCCATGCAGATCAAGCGCATGCCTGGCAGCAACGACCTGGTTGCCGTCTGGAACCCTGTTCCCAACTACAACGGCCGTGTCCTGGTGCCAGGCAACGGCGGGAGAACGCCGATCGTCTTTGCACGCAGCGCTGATGACGGGCAAACGTGGACGGAGCCAACCGTTCTGGATGGGCGAGAAGACAGCGGTTATTGCTATCCGGGACTGTTTTTTACGCGGGATGGGCACATGCTGGTCAGCTATTGCAGCGGTTCGACCCAGCAAGAGAACTGCCTGGCCAACACGACCATCCGCAAGGTTCGCCTGCAGGCCGATTAAGATGAGCATAAGCCTGGCAGGTCATGCCGGGCATATCACTTTTTAAAGGATGGCAAAAAGGAGGTCCGCCGCGTGCGGTCAATTGTCCATTTAACGTCTGCCCCTTTTGTTTGACCCTGCTGACGGCCCTGTGATACACTCCAGACGATATCAGGATTGGTTTTTCAACGTCTATCAGGCAACACCAAACCGAAGGATACAACCAAAACAGGAGGAAAAAACATGCGCAAATTAACAGCACTTCTTTTGTGTCTGTTCCTTGTGACCGCACTGGTGGCGGGCTGCACAGGTACAGGAGACACACAAGCACCAACCCAAGCACCGGATGGCACAACCAAAGACACCCAAAGCACAGATAATGGGGAAACAGAGCCTCCAGCTGAAGAAGAAGTCACCATCAAATGGGTGGGCGCCGGCTGGCTGGCCAACGAAAAAGCTGACACCATCATTAATGCATGGAAAGAACGCCGGCCCAACGTGACCGTTGAGTACACGGAGCTGGGCAACCTGGTCGATGCCGAGTACCTGAAAAACCTGGACATCATGATCGCAGGGAACGAACAATTGGACATCACCTACCTGGGTATTGACGATGTGTACAACCGGGTCATGAACGGTGGGGCAGTGCCCATTGACGCGTACATTCAGGCAAACGGCCACGACTATGAAGCCGACTACGGCCCGCAGGCAGCAACCCTGCTGACCTACAACGATGAAATTTATGGCGTACCTTATGCCAACAACACCTTTAAAGTCTTTTACAACAAGCAGATGTTTGCTGATGCCGGCATTGACACCCCGACCTCCTGGTCTTATGAAGAGTTCACCGAAATTGCACGCACGCTGAACGATCCGGCCAACGGTGTTTACGGCTGCATCTACCCGGTCACCTGGGAAGACTTGTGCTATGCACCGGCTGAAGTGTCCGGCTGGCAGAGTGTCATCAAAGACAGCGGCGGAAACGTCGTGCCCAACTTTGATAACGATGTCTTCAAAACCACCCTGCAGTGGCTTTATGAGTTGGCGGAAGTGGATAAAGTGTCTCCGTCCTATGCAACCATCAAGGCTGAGTCGCTCAACCGCCGGCTGGCGCTGGCCACCGGGCAGGCTGCCATGATCGTTGACGGCCCCTTCACCCTGGTCTGGCTCAATGGCTACATGTGGGATGATCCAGGCGAAGGCATGATCGACTATGAGCTGGGCGTGACAGAAATGCCTTACATCACCGATGAGGGCGCCAACGTCTCCTTCAACCAGCTGGTCGGGGCTTTCTACTTCCCCAAAACCGCCAAGCATGCCGACGAAGGCTACCTCCTGGCCCGTTACATCTGTAACGAATACCTGGGCACCTACATGCCGGCCTATGTCCATGCTGACATGGAGGAAGCCACCAGAACCTTCACCGAATACACAGACGTCAACGGCGAACTGCACTCCGATGTCTACCCACAGGAACTGGCCGTGGGCGCTGTGAGCGTGGCCAAGGAATCCCACGTCAGCTACTGGGGCAAAGACCCGCAGCTGGCCAAATACTACTCCCTGATGGCAACCTTGTTTGCTGAGCAGTACACCCTCTTCCTGGGTGGTGAAGTGGACATCGACGGCTTTGTTGACCTCATGCAGGACCTGGGCGCAGCCGAGATTGCGAACGCCCAGTAAACAAAACAGCGCTTTCCAAGCCCTGTGTGTAACGACGACAGGTTTCCGGCTGTACGCTGCCCTATTGGGTGGCGTACAGCCGGTGACGTTCAAGCCCGGGCAGCCGGGCATGTGATTTTCTGAAGAGGAGCTGATGGATTGAAAAAAGGTGCATTGACGACGACATTGCCAAACCCTGCCGGCCGACAAAACGGCTTGCGAAAAGCCAAAGCGATGGAGAATTTCTGGGGATACCTGTTCATTCTGCCAAACCTGATCGGCTTTTTTGTTTTCACCCTCTTTGGGATCTTGTTTTCTCTGACCATGTCTTTTACAGACTGGAACCTCTTGCGCGGCTTTGAATCGGCCCAGTTTGTCGGCCTGAAAAATTTCAAGGCCATGATCGGTGATTTATACCTCAAGGCATCCTTGCGCAACAACATGATTCTCCTGCTGGTTGTGCCGGTCTCCTTGATTTTGGCTTCCGTTCTGGCCAGCATCCTGAACCGGTCCATTTACGGCAAGGCCGGCGCGCGGGCCTTGTATTTTTTACCCTATGTGACCAACATGGTGGCCATTGCGACGGTCTGGCAGGCGCTCTACCACGCCACCAAAGGGCCCATCAACGCCTTCCTGCTGACGCTTGGCGTGCCGGCCGAACACCTGCCCAAATGGCTCAGCAGCAGCGACTGGGTCCTGATCGGGATCATGATCATCCTGATTTGGCAAAACCTGGGCTATTACATGCTCATGTACAGCGCGGCCCTCCAGGGTATCCCCGAAACCTACTATGAAGCTGCCGACATTGATGGGGCCGGGGTGCTGACCAAATTTATCAAGATCACCTTGCCCATGCTATCTCCGACCACCTTCCTGCTGACCATCCTGGGCTTTATCAGCAGCTTGCAGATGTGGTCCTTTGTCCAGATCATCACCAACGGTGGCCCAGGCACCGCATCCTACACCATGGGCCTTTATATTTACCGGTCGGCTTTTGAAACCTACCGGGCGTCCTATGCTTGTGCGGTCTCCTGGCTGCTTTGTTTCATTGTCTTTGTGTTCACCCTGGTCCGCTGGCGGACGCAAAGCCGCTGGTCAGCAGAAGGATAAGGAGGACGCGTCATGCAGGCACAAAATCCCATACTCAAAAAACGGCGGGCCAAAGCGCTCCAGATCAGCAAGCGCCTGTTGATCTCCCTGCTCATCTGGGCAGGCGGCGTCATCATGATTTTCCCCTTCTTATGGATGGTTTCGGCCTCCTTCAAGGGCTTGAACGACGTCTTTGTCTTCCCCATCGAATGGATCCCCAAGGCGCCAACGCTCCGAGGCTACAAGCTGCTTTTTGGCGGCACGATTTCTTTTATCACCTTCTTTTTCAACTCCGTCAAAGTGACTGGCTTGACCCTGATCGGAACCTTTCTTTCCTGCACCATCGCAGGTTATGCCTACGCCAAAATCAACTTCAAAGGCCGCAACCAGTTCTTTTTGCTGAAGCTGATGACCACCATGATTCCAACGCTGGTGACCTTGTTGCCCACCTTTATCATCTTCAGCAAGCTCAACTGGATTGATACCCACCTGGCCTTGTGGGTCCCGGCAACCTTTGGCGGCACCTTCGGGGTCTTCATCATGCGGCAGGCTTTCATTGGCCTGCCCAACGACCTCATGGAGGCGGCCAAGATCGATGGCGCCAGCCACCCCCGAATTTACTGGAGCGTGGCGCTGCCCAACGTCAAACCTTTTGTGGCGACCTTGTTGTTTATGTATTTCATTTGGACCTGGAATGATTACGAGCGGCCGCTCTTATACCTCAGAAGCAGACAGTATTTCACCATGCCCTTCGCGGTCAAGTTCTTTGCTGACGACCAGTTCCAGGACTACCCCGCCATCATGGCGGCCAACGTCTGCATGCTGACACCGATCATCATCTTATTTTTCTCGGCACAGCGCTTTTTTGTTGAATCGTTGGTGACCAGTGGCATCAAGTCCTGATACAAGCAGTTTCAGCTGCAAGGAGAAGAAGATGAACATTGTTGGACATGAAACCATTTACCGGGATGGCGATTATGTGGCTTTTCCCAATCTGGCACACCTGGCAGACGGCACTGTGATGTGTGCCTTCCGCCATGCTGCAGAACGGCAAAAAGAATTTGGACGGGTCACGCATGTCGATCCGACAGCCAAAGACGTCTTTATTTTGTCGCGTGACGGCGGCCAGACCTTTGATCAGGACCTGCACATCCTGGCAGACGATGAGGGCATGAGCAACCAGGACCCCTGTTTAACGGTTTTGTCAGATGGGCGCATCCTGGCCACGTATTTTCGCTGGCAGCTGGTGCCCATCGGCCAGGGAGCCAAGACCTGGGGCAAGGATCTGTTTGAACGCTTCGGTCGCTCCCTGCACGACCGCTACGACTGTTTTTCAGATGGGATTTTCTACAGCCTTTCAGACGATAACGCCAAGACCTGGCGGGCCATGTCGTTGATTGAACCGGATGGTTTTCTCAAAGGCACGGCTGCCCGGGGCAATATTGTGGAGCTGCCAAACGGTTCGCTGCTGCTTCCCTTTTATGGCGCCAAGCGCTTGAATGAATTGTCCCGTGTGGGCCTGATGAAATCAGATGACCGGGGTGAAAGCTGGTATACCTACACAGAGATGGGTTATCACCCGGATAAAAACCTCTTGGAACCCAACCTTTTCCGGACAGAAAGTGGTCGCCTGATTGGGCTTTTCCGGACCCAAAGTGATTTTTTACGGCCCGGCGTTGATTTTGAAGACACCTACCTCAACATGCATGTGGCTGTTTCTGAAGATGATGGCAAGACCTTTGGGCCGCTGCTTGAAATTGATGGCTTGTGGGGATCCAGCCCTTTCCATGCCCTCAGGCTTAAGAGCGGCAAGGTGCTGCTGACCTACGGCTACCGGCGAAAACCCTTTGGCATCCGGGCCAAACTGTGTGATGCGGAGCTGACGGACCTTGAAAGCGCACCGGAATTGATTCTCAGAGACGATGCACCCAATGGGGACCTGGGCTACCCGCACGCCATCCAGTTGGCAGACGGGACGGCCCTGGTCTCCTACTATATTTCAGGACAGGACGGCATCCGGACCATCGATGTGACGCGCTTGCTTGAGGCATAAAAAAAGAAACCTGATTGCACAGGTGCTTTTAAAAAGATAAGGGGCGATTGGATCGCCCCTTATTTTTTATCCCGTTCGTTGTAGCACCAGACCGTGTTGTACTTGCGGTCATAGACCGACAGGCTTTGGAAATAGGCGTTGTTGGCGTAAGCCTGTGGCGTGGCAAAAGCAATCACATAAGCCGGCATGTTGCGTTTGTCAAGGTAGTAGGCGTCATAGGCGGCCTGGTAGGCGGCATCTGGCAGGGTGGCCGGCGAGCCGGCTGCTGCCTGGCTGTAGGTGTAGAAGGCGCCCTTGCGTTTGAGGACACCGGTGACCGTGTTGGGATAGGCCGGGTGGGCCACATGGTTCATGATGACGGTGGCCACGGACAGGTAGCTGTCATAAACATATTTTTGGCCTTCCAGGGCAACGACCCGGGCAAAAAGCAAAAACTCTTCGCTTTCGCCAGGTTGCTCTGGCGCTGGCTGGCTCTCGACAGGGGCCTGGCTTTCTTCCGAGACAGGTGGCTTTGTTTCTTCTGCGCTTGTGGGCGTGGCAAGGGGCTGGGTGGCCTGTGGGGCGCTGGCCTGGCTGGGCTGGGGGTGGGTTGCGGTGGCCGGGTCGGTTCAGGGGCTTTTGGTTTATAGATGATGTCTTCACTGAGCAGCTCAGTCAGGACGTAACCGGTCTGGTTGTCTGCTGTTTTGACCTGCGACCAGAATTCACCATAACCAGTCCTTGTCAGGAGGTCACCCATCTCCAGCTGATCCAGAACCGGCACGTCCGTTCTGGGCTCCTGGCGCACGTTGGCCTTAAAGGCGCGCACGTAGAGGGTGGATTGGTCGGGTTTAAAGCTTGCGACAGATAGATGTTCCTGGACAACCCCCTGCTCATCCGTTTCCAACGGCGGCTCGGTGGGCTCTGGTTTGGGTGAGGGGGTGGGAGAAGGGGGTGGAAGCCGGCTGCTTGCTGTTGTTTGCAAAGGTTGTGGGCTGATCGGCTGGGGCGTGGCAGGCGCCTGCGAGGTGCTTGTGGCCGGTGACTCAACGGCCGGCAGATCGTGGGCCTCCAAAGCCGCAGGCCAGATCAACTGGCCTATCCAGACAAGAGCTGTGATCAACAGCAAGCTGCCGGCAAAGGCAGATAAGACGCGGTGTTGTTTGATCAGGTTCATACCATTCCTTCAGGCATCAAGCAAAGGCTTTCGGATTGCCCTGATTGTAACCAAAGGCATGCTTTTTTGTCAAAAGGCCCTATTGTTTGAACTGGTTGCGCCAGGCCCGGCGCCTGCGGGCGGATTGGATGCGCTGGCGCAGATCCTTTTGAAAGAACAAGATGAGGTTGAGCAAGGACAAGAGCAGCGCTGTGCGTCCCGGCCAGCCTGAAACGATAAAAGCATACAGGTAATAAGCGGCGTTCAAGGCGGCCAGCCATTTGATCTTGATGGAAAGGATGAAGAAGAGGCGCACAGGGAAGTCAGGATATAAAAGGGCAAAGGCAAAGAAAAGAGACAGGTTCAGGTAATGGTTGGTGGTATAACCTGTGATGAAGCCGGCCACCATGGCGGCCAGAAAACCGAGCAAATAATAGAGGTTGAAGCGAGCAACCCCCCACTCCCGTTCCAGGCTGTCCCCGATCAGCCAGTAAAAATACAAGGCAAAGACCAAAAAGAGGGGACTGGTTGCAAGCGGTAGAAAGGCAAAGGAGACCAGCCGCCAGACTTGGCCGCTGAAGATGGCGGCCCGGTCAAAGAGCAGGTAGCGGCTCAGGTCACCTTGAAAAATGTAATCGAAGACATACACCACACCCATGATGATGACCAGGTGCTTCATCAGGCCGGGAACGGCCAGCTTTCTGAAGGTTTTATTCAAGCGCTTGGACATGGTCTGCTCCCTCATTTTTTCAGTGGCAACAGACCTATTTTAGCACAACGCCGGTAAAAATGATTGTTCTCATTGTCGCCACCTGATAGACTTGAACCATGACAACATGGTCTGCTCTGGCAAAAAATGAGGTGGCTTATGGATGAGAAAACCCAAGGTGTCAAAGGCAAACGCCTTGTCATTCTTCTGCTTGCGCTGGTGCTGGTGCTTGCGGGAACCGTTCTTGTGCTTGTCTGGCACAACAACCGCGCCCTGACACCCCTGGTTGGTGTTTGGTACAGCGAAGACGAAGACCTTCAATATCGTTTTTTTGATGACCACACCTACACCATCTTTGATGGCCAGCATAACCTGGTGGAGGGCCGTTGGCAGGCGAGGCTGGCCGGTAAAAAACTGCTGTTGCGTTATCGGAGCAGCGAAACTACAAGAAAAATTCCCATCCATTACAGCTTTTCAGAAGACCGGCAGCGAGTGGTTTTTCAACTGGAAAGCGGCAGACAATTGGCCTTCAGGCGCTTAACTGATCCAGAATGAAACTGAAGATTGTCCTATACCATATCTGCCATCATAACAGACAACCATACAAGATATAGAAATATTGGTTTGAAACAGGCTCGCAACATCTCGTTAACAGATTTGAAACAGGCCTCAAAACCCCTTAACAGTGCTTTGTAAAGCGAAAAAAGCGTTAAAGCGATCAAGAATGAGAGAAAAAACACCTCCAT
Source organism: uncultured Oscillospiraceae bacterium (assembly GCA_964465385.1). Classification (GTDB taxonomy): domain Bacteria; phylum Bacillota; class Clostridia; order Saccharofermentanales; family UBA5734; genus JAAYBY01. The sequence continues at coordinate 76 of CAYXIM010000039.1, read as the reverse complement.
TGCATATTTTTATGAATTTCTCATTCCTATCAAAATATGAACATACGATGCTTGATTCTGAAAAAAAAGGGTGTTA
>CAYXIM010000038.1:0-17277 GCA_964465385.1 uncultured Oscillospiraceae bacterium | reverse complement strand
TTGGCAACCTGGCACCTTCGGACAACTACCATTACGCCACACTGGATGAGACAGGCCGGGTCTGCCTGATCGGCAAATCTCTGTCGGAACGGACGCAGGCACCGGTCCTGGCCCTCTTGGATAAGGAGCAGGTCATCGGTTTCACCACCGAGGAGCTGACTGGCCTGACCTTCGAACGCCGCAAGGATGACCTGCGTCTGGTTGCCTCTGCCCTGCTGGTTGGTGACCTGGACAGCGAAACATCTTATTTGGAGTTCACCCTTGAAGAGCCTCTTGAGCGCGACGCCAACTCAGACAACCTGAACAAGCTGGCCGGTGAAGTGACCGGCCTGACGGTGAAGACATTTGTGGCGTTGGAACCAGAAGACCTGGACACCTACGGCCTGGACCAGCCGGCCTATCGCTTTGATCTCAAGACCCACAGCCAGACGGTGACGGTGTCACTGGGTGACCCGGGACCGGACAACACCTACTATGCCATGAGCAGCCAGTTACCGGCCGTTTTCACGGTGTCAGCCCAGGCTTTTTCGGTTCTGGACCTGAAACTGACGGAAATGATTGACCGCTTCGTGGCCCTGGAAAGCATCTGGACGGTCAGCAGGATTGAAGCGGACCTGATGGGCACACGCTTTGATCTGGAGATTGAGATGGAACAAGGGCAAAACGCCTCCGATGACGGCGTCGTCTTCCGCATGAACGGCCAGGACGCCCGTATCATGAGCGAACGCAAGAAAAGCCTTTTTTCCGCTTTTTACCAGCGGCTGATCAGCCTCTTCATCGAAGGCGTGGAAACCGATGTCGAGCCTGAACAGGCCAAGGACGGCAGCCTGACCTTCTACCTGAAGGCCGAACCCGACAAACAGTTGCCTGAACGAACCCTGGTCATTGAATTCGCCAAACGGAATCAGTATACTGATTATGTCTTCATCAATGGGAGCTATGCCGGCTTTTACATTGATCATGAAAAATCATTCACCTCGGACCGACTCAACAACGAAGGCATTTTGACTGCCTACAAGCAGATGGCCTATGCCATGGAGCATGCCGTGGACGGGGTTTTCAACACGGAAGAAGGGTATCAGTTGGACTAAATGGTTCGCCAGCCAAACACAGCCAAAGCGCATAGCAAAGCCAGCTTGATCTTGACGATTGTGCTGGCTTTCATGCTCATCGCCGGAGCCATTCTGCTGGTCAGCCGCCTGCCGGACGATGACGCCTGGCAGTGGCCCGAAAAAGAGGGCACGCAGGCCCAGGGCATGACGCCGGGTTTTGCGCTGGAGGTCTCCGAGGCCCAGCAGCTTTATCCGCTGGCTGACGGCCTCATCCAGGTCACCCATGAACGCATCGCCTGCCTGGATATGCTGGGCTCAGAGCGGTGGGGGCAAGCGGTCTCGTTCCAGGCACCTTTTGTGGTCACCAACCGGGCCTGGCTGCTGGTTGCCGATCGTGAAAACGGCCACTATGTCATGGCAACCCCGGAAGGCGTGGCATACACAGGCAGCCTGGAGCACCCCATTGCCGGTAGTGCCATCGGGCCTGATGGCATGGTCGCCCTGATCCAGGAACGGGAGGCCAGCACCGGCGTGGTGACCTTGCTGGAGGCCCAGACGGGCCGCCTGCTCTTTGACTGCTATTTCCCTGAATCGGGCTACGTGCTTTCGGTGGCTTTCTCAGACCCTGAACCCGTTTTTGATGTGGTGCTGGCCAATACCGATATGACTGGTGTTCAAATGCTGGTCAAACGCTTTGATTACGGGGGACAGCTGATTGGCCAGCTGATGCCCCAGGACCAGGCCCTGCTGCCACTGCTGGTGCCCGGATCTGATGGCCAGATTTACCTGATTGGCTCAGACCGCATCCTGGCCTGCCGCTACGACCGGACAGAACCGGACTGGACGGTGGCCCTGGGGCATGTTGCAGCCGCCCATGCCGACCCTGACGGCCTGCTGGTGCTGGCCGCTGACAAACCACATGCCCCCATCTCCCTCTTGCACATCAGCAGGCAGGGAACGGTTAAAACCATCAGCCCCGTGGGCGAACACGTCCAGGGCATCAGCCGCTCAACCGCTTACCTGGCCATCGGCAGCGGTGCCGAGGTCCAGGTGATCGACTTGAAAAAAGAACGGGTCCATCAGGCGTATGCCGTGTCGTCGGATGTGGTCCGCCTGCTTTTTGCCGGACCGGATGACCTGACCGTGGTGACCCAAAACGGCGTCCAGCGCATCCACCTGGGGTGAAGAGACAGCCGTATCAAGGAGGAAGAGATGACGCACACACCTGAAAAAAAGCAAAGCCGTGCCGACATTGCCGAGGCGTACCGCTGGCAGCTGGAAGATATTTTTGCCAGTGATGCTGACTGGGAGCAGGCCCTGGCCCTGGTTCCCGGCCAACTGGAAGCGGTTGCCCGTTTCAAGGGCAGCCTGGACCGGGACCCCCAGACCCTGGCAGCAGCCCTGCAGGCGGTCGACCAGCTGGACATGGACCTCATGGAGCTGATCGCCTATGCCCGCATGCGACGGGATGAAGACAACGGCGTGGGCCTTTATCAGGAGATGACCGACCGGGCCACCAGCCTCTATTACCAATCGGCTGCCAGCACCGCCTTTTTGTCGCCGGAGATTGCCCTGATTGCAGAAGACCGCCTGCGGTCCTGGATGCAGGAAGCGGCAGAACTTGCACCTTACTGCCACAAGCTGGACGACCTGCTGCGCTCAAGGGCACACCTGCTGCCCGAACGGGAGGAGGCCCTCTTGTCCCGTTTCGGCCCGATCACGGAAGGGATCAGCCAGACCTACACCATCCTGGACAATGTGGACTTGAAGCTGGGCGCGATCACCGATCAGGCAGGCAAAACCATCGCACTGACGCCTGCTGTCTTCGGCCAGCTTCGTGAACACCCGGACCGGGTGGTGCGCGCCCGGGCTTTTGAACAGATGCACCAGGCCTTTGGCGGCCTGGGCCAGACCTTTGCCAGCCTGTACGCCACCAGCATCAAGGCGGACATCCTCTATGCCCTGGCCCGCCAGCATGACAACAGCCTGTCGGCCGCCCTCTTTGCCGACAAGCTCCCGGTCAGCCTCTACCAGGGCCTGATTGATGCCATTCACCGGGGCCAGGAGACGCTCAACCGCTACCTGGACCTGCGCAAAAAACAGCTCCAGCTCGAGCAGCTCCACATCTACGACACCTATGTGCCCATTTTGGACATGCCGGCCCGGCGCTACACCTTCGATGAAGCCTGCCAGCTGGTGCAAACGGGCCTCAAACCCCTGGGACCGGTTTACGGCCAGGCCCTGGAAGAACACCTGTCCAAGCGCTGGATCGATGTCTATGAGACACCGGGAAAAACCAGCGGCGCCTACTCCTGGGGAACCTATAAAACCCACCCCTACATCTTGCTCAATTACGGTGGCACCCAATCAGACCTGTTCACCCTGGCCCATGAACTGGGGCACAGCCTGCACACCCGTTTCAGCACCAAACGCCCTTACTCAGAGGCGCGCTACCCCATCTTTTTGGCTGAAATCGCATCGACCGTCAATGAAATCTTGCTCATGCGCACCCTCCTGGAAGCCTGCGACGAAGGCACACCCGCCGGCCGCCATGAAAAGGCCTACCTGCTCAACCACTTTTTGGAAACCTTCCGCCTGACCGTTTTCCGCCAGACCATGTTTGCCGAATTTGAATGGCTGGCCCACCAGCGGGCGGAACAGGGCGAGGCGCTGACAGCAGAGGTTTTCTGCTCCCTCTACCTGGACCTGCTGCGCCGCTACTTTGGGCCCCATGTGGCCATCGATGATTACATGAAATGGGAATGGGCCCGCATCCCACACTTTTACAACGCCTACTACGTGTTCCAGTATGCAACCGGTTTTTCAGCTGCCGTTGCCCTCAGCCGGCAAATCCTGACCGAAGGGGCCCCGGCCGTTGACCGCTACCTGACCTTTTTGTCGGCGGGTGGCTCGGACTACCCGCTGGACCTGCTGGCTCGGGCGGGGGTTGACCTGTCCGGCCCGCAACCGGTGGATGCGGCCATGGCGGAATTTGCTGAGCAGCTGGATGCCCTGTCGGCTCTGCTGACTGGTCCAGCACCTGTTTCGGGACAGCAGACACAGCCATGAGTAAGCAACCGGCCTGGCAACAAGCCTGTGTGGCGGTTGTTGGTGGTGGTGCCGCCGGCCTGGCCGCCGCCATTGAAGCTGCCACAGCCCTGCAGGGGCAAGCAGAACAGGCGGTTGTGCTGCTGGAGGGGCAAACACGGATTGGCCGGAAAATCCTGGCGACCGGCAACGGCCGCTGCAACCTCAGCCACCAGCCCCTGGACCTGGCCGCCTACCACGCCACAGACCCGCTTTTCATCCAGCCGGTCCTGTCGCGTTACGGCCTGGCGCAGACCCTGGCCTGGTTTGAAGACCTGGGCCTGCCCCACCGGATCGATGAACACGGGCGGGTCTACCCCTACAGCCGCCAGGCATCGGCGGTGCTCGATGTGCTGCGCCTGCGCCTGGAGCAGCTGCCTGTCGCGCTATGGACCGATCAACAGGTGCAGGCGCTGCAAGAGACCGCCAACGGCTTCACCCTGCAAACCCAGACCGGCCAGCGCTTCCAGGCGACGTGCGTGGTTGTGGCCACGGGGGGCCTGGCAGGGCCTGCCTTTGGCTGTGACGGCAGCGGCTACCGGCTCATGCAAACGCTGGGCCACCAGCTGCTTGAGCCCCGGCCGGCTGTCGCCCAGTTGTGCACGGAGACGAAAGACATGCGTGGCCTGGCTGGTATCAAGCTTGATGCCAGCCTGGTGCTGGCAGGCGGCGGACAGCCCCTGCGCCGGGAACAAGGAGAGGTGTTGCTGACCACCTACGGCCTGTCGGGACCACCGGTCCTGCAACTGGCCCGTGCTGTCCAGCAGCACCTGCACCAGCACCCCGCTGCTGACCTGGTGGTCCAGGTGGACCTGTTACCCGGCTGGCCGTTACCGGACCTGCTTGCCTGGCTGACCCGGCAGCGCACAGGCCACCCGGACCGGTCGCTGGAACACCTGTGGACCGGCCTGCTGCATAAAAAATGTGGCCTCTGGCTGACCAAGAAAACCTTGTCCGTGTCCTTGTCCCGCCCTTTTTCAGCCCTGGATGAGAGGGATCTCTTGCGCCTGGCCCGGGCTGCCAAACAGCAGCGTTTCACGGTGACAGGCACCACAGGCTGGCGGGAGGCGCAGGTGACCAGTGGCGGCCTTTCGTTGGCGGATTTTGATCCCGACACCCTCCAGTCACGGCTGGTCAAGGGGCTCTTCGCCGCCGGTGAAATCCTCGATGTGGACGGCGACTGCGGTGGTTACAACCTGCAGTGGGCCTGGTCTTCCGGCCGCTGTGCCGGGGCCATGGCAGCCCAGGCCAGCCGCCCCTGACCCTTCTTTCTCACCACCAGAACAGCATAAACCGTGAAGAAAAAGGAAAGTGAATGTGCTTGCCATTCACCGGTACTGTCTCTATCCTTGATATAAGCCAGACGATCCGCTTGTTGGGGTGCCTCAAACACCCTGTACAGCCTGAGAGGACACGATGATGAAACAACGAACCGTAGATATCCTGGACACCACGCTCAGAGACGGTGCCCAGGCTGAGGGTATTTCCTTTTCTGTCAACGACAAGTTTCAAGTGGTTGAAACCCTGGCCAGCCTGGGCGTGCGCTACATTGAAGCTGGCAACCCCGGCTCCAACCCCAAAGACCGGGCTTTTTATGACCGTGTCCAAGCGGCCCCGCCCCACATGGACCAGAGCCTGCTGGCGGCTTTTGGCAGCACCCGGCGCAAATACACACCGGTTGAAGAAGATGCCGGTCTCCAGGATCTGATTCAGGCAAAGACACCGGTGATTGTGCTCTTTGGCAAGGTCTGGCTGCTGGAAGTGCGTGAAATCTTGAAGTGCTCACAAAAAGAAAACCTGGCCATGATCCGTGAATCTGTTGCCTGGTGCCGGGCCCAGGGCAAGGAGGTCATCTTTGACGCTGAACATTATTTTGAAGCCATCCAGGAAAACGAGGCCTATGCCCTCAAATGCCTGGAGGCGGCCCGGGATGGCGGTGCTTCGGTGGTCTGCCTGTGTGACACCAACGGGGCCAGCATGCCCGAGCTGGTTTATGAAAAAACCCAGCAGGCCGTGGAACGGGTGACAGGGATCAAGATCGGCATCCACGCCCACAACGACTCAGGGCTGGCTGTGGCCAATTCCCTGGCCGCCGTCAAGGCTGGCGCTTCACACGTCCAGGGCACGCTCAACGGCGTCGGCGAACGTTGCGGCAATGCCAACTTATCGGCCATCATTGCCAACTTGCACCTCAAATACCAGATCCAGTGCATCCCGGAGGACCGGTTGGCCTCCTTGACCCCCCTGTCCCGCAAAATGGCTGACATTGCCAACCTGACCCTGCCCAACGGCGAGCCCTACATCGGCCTGTCGGCTTTTTCTCACAAGGGTGGCATGCACGTGGACGGTGTTAAAAAGAACCCCATCACCTTTGAGCACGTGGACCCCCGGGTGGTGGGCAACATGCGCCGCTTCCTGCTGTCTGAGGTCTCCGGCCGCTCGGCCGTCCTGGACCTGGTCCGCAAGGTGGATCCCAAGATCAAGCGCGATGCGCCTGAGCTGGGCCGGGTGGTGCAAAAACTCAAGGAAATGGAGCACAAGGGCTACCAGTATGAAGGGGCCGAAGCGTCCCTGGAGCTTTTGGTCTGCAAGGAACTGGGCCGCTACAAGCCCTTTTTTAACCTGGAAAAACTGCGGATTGCCAGCGAGCAGCCCCGGGCCAACATGACCAGTGCCTATGCCTTCATCAAGATCTTGGTTGAGGGTGTCGGTGAAGCAACCGCCTCGGAAGGGGAGGGGCCGGTCAACGCCATGGACCGGGCGCTCAAGCGGGCCATGGCGGTCTTTTACCCGGAACTGGTCCACGTTCGCCTGACCGACTACAAGGTCCGTGTCCTGACCTCGGAAGCAACAGCTTCACAGGTCCGGACCCTGATCGAATCCACCGATGGCCGCCGGATCTGGAACACGGTCGGTGTGTCCAACGATATACTGGAAGCGTCCTGGCTGGCTCTGGTTGATTCTCTGGAATACAAACTGATGCGCCGCCAGATGAACTGGGAGGATTAACCATGGGCATGACCTTAACACAAAAAATACTGGCGGCACATGCCGGCCACACGTCGGTGCAGCCAGACGAATTGATTGAAGCCCGGCTGGACCTGGTGCTGGGAAACGACATCACGGCGCCACCTGCCATCGATGTTTTTGAAGCGGCCGGCCTGGACCGGGTTTTTGACCGCCAGAAAATCGCACTGGTGCCTGATCACTTCACCCCCAACAAGGACATCCGCTCAGCCGAGCAATGTGCCAAAATGAGGCGTTTCGCCCGCCGTTTTGACCTGGCTCACTACTACGAGCAAGGTGAACCGGGCATGGGGGTAGAACACGTGATCTTGCCGGAAAACGGCCTGGTGGCCCCAGGCGATGTCATCATCGGGGCGGATTCCCACACCTGCACCTATGGGGCCCTTGGCGCCTTTGCGACCGGGGTGGGCAGCACCGACCTGGCCTACGCCATGGCTTGTGGCAAAACCTGGTTCCGGGTCCCGCGGGCCATCCGCGTGCACCTGACCGGTAGCCTGCCAGACGATGTCACCGGCAAGGATGTCATCTTGCACCTGATCGGCCGCATCGGGGTCGACGGGGCCCTCTACCAGTCTTTGGAGTTCACGGGGCCGGGTGTGTCGGCCCTGTCCATGAGCGACCGGCTGACCATCTGCAACATGGCCATCGAGGCCGGGGCCAAAAACGGCCTTTTCCCGGTGGATGAGCAGACGGTGGCCTACCTGAAAACCTATGCGCCGGACCGTTACCGGGCCGGCCGGTTTGTGGTTCATGAGGCGGATGAAGACGCCGGCTACAGCCAGCACATCACGCTGGACTTGTCAACGCTCACGCAAACCGTTGCTTTTCCGCACCTGCCGGAAAACACCCGTCAGGTGGGTGATTTTGGGGACATTCCCATTGACCAGGTGGTCATCGGCTCGTGCACCAACGGCCGCCTGGCCGACTTGCGCCTGGCCGCCCGTTGGCTGCAAGGCAGAACCGTGGCCAAAGGCGTCCGCCTGATTATCCTGCCTGGTTCCCAGCGGGTCTACCGGGAGGCGCTGGCCGAGGGGCTTTTGGCGACCTTTGCCGACGCCGGGGCCATCATCAGCGCGCCCACCTGTGGGCCCTGCCTGGGTGGGCACATGGGCATCCTGGCTGCTGGTGAACGCTGTGTGGCCACCACCAACCGAAACTTTGTCGGCCGCATGGGCCACCCGGAATCAGAGGTCTACCTGGCGGGAATTCCTGTTGCCTGTGCCTCGGCTGTCCTGGGCCGCCTTGCCGGAACCGCCGACTTGCCCGGCCGGGACATCAAAGATGAGGAGAAGGACCAATGAGCATTCGAGGAAAAGCCTTTCGATACGGGGCCAATGTAGACACTGACGTCATCATTCCCGCCCGCTACCTGAACACATCCGACCCCAAGGAACTGGCCGCCCATTGCCTGGAGGACCTGGATCCCAGCTTTGTGGACACGGTCCAAGCCGGTGACCTGGTGGTTGCAGAGGCAAACTTTGGCTGCGGGTCTTCCCGGGAGCATGCGCCTGTCGCCCTCAAGGCCAGCGGGGTCAGCTGCGTCATCGCCTCCAGTTTCGCCCGGATTTTTTACCGTAACGCCATCAACATGGGGCTGGCCATCCTGGAATCAGACCAGGCTGTCCAGGACATCCAGCAAGGGGACACCGTCCGTGTGGACCTGGCCAGTGGCCGCATTGAAAACGAACGCACAGGAGCCGTCTTTCAGGCCCAGCCTTTTCCGCCCTTCATCCAGAAAATCATGGCGGCTGACGGGCTCATGGGTACCCTGAATGACAAGCGCTGCTGACTGGCAAGGAGGAGATTATGAGCACATTTCGCATCGCTGTCATCCCGGGAGACGGGATTGGACCAGACGTGACCAACGCAACCAGAACGGTTCTGGACGCCCTCGGCAGCCTCTATGGACACCGCTTTGTCTTTGAGGAGTGGCTGGCGGGCGGCATTGCCATCGATGCGACCGGCGAGCCCCTGCCCCAGGCAACCGTTCTGGGTTGCCGCAAGAGCCATGCTGTCCTGCTGGGTGCCCTGGGCGGCCCGGCCTGGGATGATCTGCCGGGCCACCTGCGACCCGAAAAAGGCCTGCTGGCGCTCCGCTCGTCCCTGGGGCTCTTTGCCAACCTCAGGCCAGCCCGCCTGCACCCGCCACTTGCTTCCGCCAGCCCCCTGCACCCGACCATCGCCCAGAAAGGCATTGACCTGGTCTTTGTGCGTGAGCTGACCGGCGGCATTTATTTTGGTGAAAGCGGCCGCCAGGACAGCCCGCAGGGGACCGTTGCCTACGACACCTTGCGCTACAGCACCCTGGAGATTGAGCGCATCGCCCGCCGGGCCTTTGAGCTGGCGCAAACACGGCGAAAGCGCGTGACCAGTGTGGACAAAGCCAACGTCCTTGAAAGCTCCAGGTTGTGGCGGTCGGTTGTGACCGCTGTCGCAGCGGATTACCCGGATGTGTCCCTGGACCACCTGTACGTGGACAACGCCTCCATGCAGCTGATCAGCCGGCCAGACACCTTCGACGTGCTGGTGGCCGGCAACCTCTTTGCTGATATCCTGTCAGATGAAGCCGGTATGATCACCGGGTCCATCGGCATGCTGCCGTCGGCGTCCATCGGCGTGCCGGGCCAGCCCGGCCTCTTCGAGCCGGTTCATGGGTCGGCACCGGACCTGGCAGGCCAGAACCGGGCCAACCCCCTGGCCACCATCTTATCCGGCGCCCTCATGCTGCGCTTGTCCCTGGGCCTGGACGACGAGGCCCTGGCCATCGAGCAGGCGGTCGACCGGGTTCTGGCAGCCGGTTACAGGACCGAAGACATCCTGGATCGCAGCGCCGGCGCCAGCCCGCAACAAGCGGTGGGAACAGCCGAAATGACCCGGCAGGTGATCCATGAACTCCAGGCAGGAAAGGAAGCAGGCCATGCAAAGTGATGTCATAAAGAAAAGCCCTGAGCGGGCACCGCACCGCTCCTTGCTCTATGCCCTGGGCTTGACGGAAGAAGAGATGGAACGACCCTTTATCGGGGTGGTCAACAGCTTTAATGAGATTGTGCCTGGCCACATCCACCTGCGTTCGGTGACCGATGCCGTCAAGGCTGGCATCCGAAGCGCCGGCGGGGTGCCCTTTGAGTTTCCCGCCATCGCCGTCTGCGACGGCCTGGCCATGAACCATGACGGCATGCGCTATTCACTGGTCAGCCGGGATATCATCGCCGACAGCTGCGAAATCATGGCCATGGCCCATGCCTTTGACGGCCTGGTCTTTATCCCCAACTGTGACAAGGTGGTCCCGGGTCTGTTGATGGCTGCCGCCCGCCTGGACCGCCCCAGCCTGTTTGTCAGTGGCGGCCCCATGCTGCCTGGATCTGACCGGGGCAAAGCCATGGGGCTGAGCAATGTGTTTGAAGCGGTCGGGGCACATGCCGCCGGCCGGATCACACGCCAGCAGCTGACTGAGCTGGAGCAGTGTGCCTGTCCCAGCTGTGGCAGCTGCTCAGGCATGTACACGGCCAACACCATGAACTGCCTGACCGAGGCCATGGGCCTGTCTTTACCCGGCAGCGGAACCGTGCCGGCTGTTTACGCCGAACGCCTGCGCCTGGCCCGGCGGACCGGTGCCCGCATCATGGACCTGGTGGCCCAGGGTAAACGTGCCCGCCAGATCCTGACCGCCCAGGCCTTGGAAAACGCCCTGCGGGTGGACATGGCCTTGGGTGGTTCGACCAACTCGGTCCTCCACCTGCTGGCGCTGGCCGGTGAAGCGCAGCTGCCCCTGACGCTTGAAGACATCGGGGCCTTCAGCCAAAGCACCCCCCAGCTGTGCAGCCTGAACCCGGCTGGCCAGCAGTTCATCACCGACCTCAACGAAGCAGGCGGCATCACAGCCGTTTTGGCAGAGCTTGACAAGCTCGGTCTCATCCACACCGAAAACCCGTCTGCCGAAGGCACCATCGGCCAGCGCCTGGCCGGCCACCCGGGTGCGGATGGCACTGTCATCCGCTCCCATCAGGACCCTGTGGCAGCAGACGGTGGTCTGGCTGTCTTGTTTGGCAATTTGGCCCCCCAAGGCTGCGTGGTCAAAAAAGGCGCTGTTGTCCCGGACATGCACGTCCATCAGGGACCAGCCCGCGTCTTTGACAGTGAAGAGGCGGCCACCCAGGCCCTTTTCGCCCAGGAGATCAAGGCGGGCGATGTGGTGGTCATCCGTTTTGAAGGGCCGCGTGGCGGCCCGGGCATGCGCGAGATGCTGACGCCGACCAGTGCCCTGGCAGGCATGGACCTGGACCGGTCGGTTGCCCTGCTGACAGACGGCCGTTTTTCCGGGGCCACCCGGGGCGCCGCCATCGGGCATATTTGTCCTGAGGCTGCGGCTGGCGGGCCCATTGCCCGCATCCAGGATGGGGACCTGATCCGCATCGACATGAACCAGCACACGGTTGATGTCCTGGTTGCGGCAGACAGCTGGGCATCCAGGCAGCCGGCACCGGCCCCGGATCGCAAGCTGACCGGGATCCTGGCCCGTTACCGCCAGCAGGTGGATGCCAGCAACCGGGGGGCCCGCCTGATTGCCAAGGAGGAGAACAGCTTATGAATGGCGCAGAAACAATCGTACGGTTTTTACAAGAAAAAGGGGTCCAGCACACCTTCGGCTACCCGGGCGGTCCGGTCATTGTTCTCTTTGATGCCCTCTACCAGGCAGCCTTTCCCAACATCCTGACCCGCCACGAACAGGGGGCCGCCCATGCGGCCGAAGGCTATGCCAAGTTGACCGGCAAACCGGCCGTGGTTCTGGCCACGTCCGGCCCGGGTGCCACCAACCTGGTGACCGGCCTGGCCGATGCCTACCTGGACTCGGTTCCCATGCTGGCCATCACCGGCGCCGTTGCCCGGGAAGCCACGGGGACCGATGCCTTTCAAGAGGCGGACATCACCGGGGTCACCTTGCCGGTGACCAAATACAACTACCTGGTCCTGCGGGCCGATGAACTGGTGCCTGTTTTGGAAGAGGCCTGGGCCCTGACCACGGCTGGCCGGCCGGGGCCGGTGCTGGTCAATGTGCCCAAGGACATTTTGGCCGGGTCCATTCCCCAGGCCCATGAGGCGGCACAGACCTTTGTACGCCACCGGCCGCCACGCATCAAGGCCAAGGCCATGGTCGATCAGGTGATCGCCAGCCTGGCCGAAAGCCACAAACCGCTGCTGCTGGCCGGCGGCGGCTGTGTGATTTCAGAACACGGGACCGAGGACCTCAAGGCTTTTTCGGAGGCCTTTGGCCTGCCGGTTGCCACCACCCTCATGGGCAAGGGGGCCATCGAGGCCGACCATCCCCTCTACCTGGGCAACCTGGGCATGCATGGCACGCCCCAGGCCAACCATGCCCTGGCCCATTGTGACCTGCTTTTGGCTGTGGGCACCCGCTTCAGCGACCGGATCATCGGTAACCCCAAGGCCTTTAGCGCCATGAAGGACCAGCGGACGGTCATCCATGTGGACATAGACCTGGCTGAAATAGGGAAAAACATCCATACAGACCTGGAAATTGAAGACGATGCGGCTTCCTTCTTCGAAGCCATGCTGGACAAAGGGCCCGGGTCCATGGCCCTGGACTTCTGGCAGCCCTGGCGCCATGACCTGAGCCAGATCAAAAGCCGCTACGACCGCCTGGTGCGCGACATGCTTGTGGACACCAGCCCCCTGCTGCCGCAGACCATTGTCCACCGGGTGGCTGAACGGCTCAAAGGACAAAACCCCATCGTGGTCACGGACGTGGGCCAGCACCAGATGTTTGTGGCCCAGCATTACCCTGTTGAAACGCCGCGCTCCTTTATCACCTCGGGCGGCCTGGGCACCATGGGGTTCGGCCTGCCGGCCGCCATCGGCGCCGCTTCAGCAGACCCCCAGCGGCTGACTCTTTTGTTTGCCGGGGACGGTGGCTTCCAGATGACCCTTCAAGAGCTGGGGACGCTGGCCAAGCAACAATACCCGGTCAAAATCATCGTCATGGACAACCAGTGCTTGGGCATGGTCCGCCAGTGGCAGGAACTGTTTTTTGACAAGCGCTACGGGCAGACACTGCTGGACAACAACCCCGATTTTGTTCAAATCGCCCAGGCCTACGGCATTCCCGGCGGCTTCGCCTGGGACGGGCCGTCCTTGCAAGAGCAGTTGGACCAGGCCTTGGGCCAGGACGGCCCTTACCTGATTCATGTGGCAACGGATCCGCAGGCCAATGTTTACCCCATGATCCCTGCCGGCAAGCTGCCGCATGACCTGATCATGCCGGGGCTTCAGGACGAATAGGCTTTTTTAACCTTTTGGTATTTTTCCAGGAGGTCATCAAGCAGGTCGGTGTGCTTGAAATCATCGTGGTAGAGGATGTTGATTTCACGGACCATGCTTAAGTTTTGAATGGGCAGCACGGTGATCTTTCCTTTTCGCAGCTCATCCAGGCACACGCTGTAGGATAAAATGGACAGGCCGATGTCGCGCCGGATCAGGTCTTTGATGGTGGCGATGTTGTCCACTTCCAAGATGACGTTAAAGTCATCCAGGGACAGGTTGCTGCTTTCCAAGTGGGCCGAGAAGAGGTTTCGGGTCCCAGATGAGGGCCGGCGCAAAATGAGCGGCTGTGTTTTCAGCTCCTCCAGGGTCACGCGTTTCTTGTTGGCCCAGGGGTGGTTGTTTGACAAAACCAGGACCAGGGAATCGGTGTCCAGGAGCAGGGAATGGATGTGTGCATCCTGCACCTTGCCTTCGGCCACCGCACAATCGATTTCAAAGGCCTTGAGCATGTCGTAAAGGCGCTGGAAAGAATCGGACACGATGGTGATGGTGGTGCCGGGGTTCTCCGCGCTGTACTGGCCCAGGGCCTCGGCCACGGCATTGCTTTCAGCTGTGTGGGTCACACCGACAGTCAGGCGGCGGATCTGGCGGCGCTCATCCTCGATGCTTTGCTTGAGTTGCTGATAAAGGGCAATGTTACGGCGGGCGAAGCGGATCAGCAGCTGGCCCTCGCTGGTCGGCTTGATCTGGTTGCCGACGCGGTTGAAAATTTTGATGCCGATTTCTTTTTCCAGTTGTTTGATGTGCTGGGTGACGGCCGGCTGGGTCAAGGACAGGTGTTTGGCGGCACGGGTGTAGGTGCCACATTCCAGAACAGCCAGCAGGGTATACAATTTGGCATCGACCAAGAAAACCACCTCTCATATAAATAATTTATAGATAAATAAAATAATATAAATATAAATAATAGCTTAAATCATCTATAATGGGATGGTAGCACGAAAAGAGACCGGCAACAAGCAGCAGCAGGCACCGCCAGCGCCCTTGCAAGCAAGGCGGGGAAAGGACAGCCCCATGGGTCAGTTGACGCATCTGATGAACGAGACAACGTTGATTTTGTTGTCTTTAGCCTCTATTTTGCTGGCTGGCTTTTTAATGACCCGCCTGACCAAGCTGGTCAAGCTGCCCAACGTCACCGGCTACATCCTGGCCGGGGTTGTGATCGGGCCCTACGTCTTAAACTGGATTCCGCGTGACATGGTGGACAGCATGGGCTTTGTCAGCGACATCGCCCTGGCCTTCATCGCTTTCAGCGCCGGCCGTTTCCTCAAAAAAGAAGCCTTTCAGGAAACAGGCCTGGGCATTTTGGTCATCACCCTCTTTGAATCCTTGCTGGCCGGCATCCTGATCACCGTGTCCATGCGTTTTATCTTCCACCTGGATTGGGATTTCAGCCTGCTGCTGGGTGCCATCGCCATGGCGACGGCACCGGCCAGCACCATGGCCACTATCCGCCAATACCATGCCCGGGGCAGCTTCGTCAACACCTTGCTGCAGGTGGTGGCCATCGATGACGCGGTCTGCCTGATTGCCTTTAGCATTGCCGTGGCCATCATCAACACCGATGCAGTGACACGGATGGCCCCGTCTGAGA
Organism: uncultured Oscillospiraceae bacterium; assembly: GCA_964465385.1. Taxonomy (GTDB): domain Bacteria; phylum Bacillota; class Clostridia; order Saccharofermentanales; family UBA5734; genus JAAYBY01. Next base: position 2,178 of record CAYXIM010000038.1, on the reverse strand, counting down.
TCATCTGGCCGATCGTCTACAACCTGATCGCGCTGGCCATTGGCTTTCTCAGCGGCACCCTCTTGAGTAAGCTGATGACGCCCAGGCGCAGTGAGGACAACCGCCTGATTTTGACCATCGCCTTGCTGCTGGGCATTGCCGGTCTGTGTGCGGCCTTTGATATTTCCCCCTTGCTGTCCTGCATGCTTTACGGGACCACCTACATCAACCGGACCAAAGACAAGCTGCTCTACCAGCAGGTTGAGCGGTTCACACCCCCGGTCTTGTCCATGTTTTTTGTTATTTCCGGTATGAACCTGGACCTGAGTACCTTCCGGACCCTGGGGATCATCGGCGCCGCCTACTTCCTCATCCGCATCATCGGCAAATACGCCGGCGCCTACCTGGGCTGCTGGTTGACCCAAACATCACGCGCCATCCGCACCTATCTGGGCTTTGCCCTGGTTCCCCAGGCCGGTGTGGCCATCGGCCTGGCTTTCCTGGGCAAACGCATGCTGCCGGATGTGGCAGGCAACATGCTCTTGACCATTATTTTGTCTTCCTCGGTCCTCTATGAACTGGTCGGGCCGCCCTCGGCAAAATTCGCCCTGGTCCGTTCCGGGGCCATCAAGCCTGAGCGCCTGGCCGCAGAACAGGGCCGGCGACGCTGAAAAACACATGCACCTCACGCAACGAGCCGACCGGGAACCGGTCGGCTCGTTTGATCAGGTTGATCAGCTGAGACAGATCAGACGTCGATGTCCTTGTTCCAAGTCATCAAGGCGCGCAGGTCGCGGCCGACTTTTTCCACCGGATGGTCGGCTTCCAGGCGCCGTCTGGCCATGAAGGCCGGCCGGCCGGCCTGGTTCTCCAAGACCCACTGGCGGGCGAAGCTTCCTTCCTGGATCTCCCTGAGGACCTTGCGCATCTCCTGGCGGGTTTCATCGGTGATGATGCGGCGGCCGACGGCGTAGTCGCCAAATTCGGCTGTGTCACTGATGGAATAGCGCATCAGGGACAGGCCGCCCTGGGCGATCATGTCGACGATCAGCTTCATTTCATGCACGCACTCGTAGTAGGCGCTTTCAGGGTCATAGCCGGCCTCGACCAGCACTTCAAAACCGGCTTTCATGAGCTCTGTGACACCGCCGCACAAGATGCACTGTTCCCCGAACAGGTCCGTTTCGGTTTCCTCGCGAAAGGTGGTTTCCAGCAGGCCGGCACGGGCGGCGCCCAGGCCATAACCGTAATCAAAAGCCAGGTCACGGGCTTTTCCGGTGTAATCCTGGTAGACGGCAAAGAGTGAGGGAACCCCGCGGCCGTTTTTATACTCGCGGCGGACCGTGTGCCCGGGGCCCTTGGGGGCGATCATGAACACGTCGACGTTTTCAGGTGGCTGGATGAGGCCGTAGTGGATGTTGAAGCCGTGGGCAAAGGCCACCGCGTTGCCTTCTTCCAAGTTGGGGCGGATGGCTTCTTCAAACAGGGCCGGTTGTTTTTCATCGTTGATCAGGATCATGATGACATCGGCAGCTGCTGCCGCTTCCTGGCTGGTCATGACTGTCAGCCCGGCCTCCTGTGCCTTTTCCCAGGACCGGCTGCCTGTGTAAAGACCGACCAGGACGTCAAAACCACTCTCTTTGAGGTTAAGCGCATGGGCGTGGCCCTGGCTGCCAAAGCCGATGACGGCGATTTTCTTGCCGTCCAGGGCGTGGGTGCGGCAATCCTGTTCTTTGTAGATTTTCTTCATGGTGATTCCTCCTCGTTTGCTGCAGGTGTGATCTGGCTTTCCGGCCCGTCCAGGTTCATGACGCGGTTGCCACGCTCAACGGCAATGGGACCAGTCCGAACCATCTCCAGGATGCGATAGGGGGCCAACAGGTTTTGCAGGGCCTCGATTTTATCTTCTTTGCCGCTGAGCTCGATGGTCAGGGTCTGCGGGGAGACATCAATGATGTGGCCACGGAACACGTCCACGATCTGGATGATGTCTGAACGGCTGGCTGCATCTGCCAGCACCTTGATAAAGACCAGCTCGCGTGTAAAAGACTCGTCTGGCTCCAGGTTGCGAACCATGAGGACGTCCGGCAGCTTGTGCAGCTGGCGGATGATCTGGCCGGTTTGCTCGTCATCAGACTGCAAGGTGATGGTGATCCGGGAAATGTCTGCCTCTTGTGTGACGCCCACGGCCAGGCTCTC
>CAYXIM010000037.1:16539-17372 GCA_964465385.1 uncultured Oscillospiraceae bacterium | reverse complement strand
TAGCTTCCAATCGCGAACAACACGGTCCCACCTCCTTTGGCTGTTTAATATTATAACATGCGTTTTCCCGGCGTCTTTTGTTATAATCAGAACTGCTCAAGGAGGAGTCAACATGGTCTTGTTTGTGACGGCCTTAACATGTGAAGCTGACCCGGTCATCCAGCGTTACCGCTTGAAAAAAGACATGGCCCTTTCAGCCTTCCCGGTTTACCGGGGCAAGAACAAGCTGCTGATCATCAGCGGGGTTGGCCGGCTCAAAGCGGCCATGGCCGTGGCCTTCATCCTGGGGCATGAGCGCCTGCCGCTCAGCGACCTCCTGCTGGTCAACCTGGGTTTTTTCGGATCAGATGACCCCGCCTTCGCCACCGGTGACCTGGTTCTGGCCGGACGCGTCAGCGACCAGGCGCGGGCGCGCGATTTTTACCCCGATCTCATGCACCGGCAGCCATTGCCGGTCATCCACCTGCGCTGCGTGGATCAGCTGAAAACACGCGCCGCCTCAGAGATAACCCCACCCATGGGCCTGTTGCCGGTGGGTTACGACATGGAATCTGCCGGTTTCCTGGAGGCTGCCCTGCGCTTTGTGGGGCCTGATCAGGTCTTGGTCCTGAAAATGCTCTCCGACCACCTGACCGGTGAACCCTGTGACCTGCCCGCCCTTCGAAGCCGTCTGGCCAGCCACTTGCCCCAGCTTGAAGACCTGGTTGATGGCATGAAAAAAACCCCGCGGGCGCTGACTGATCCCACCTACCACCTGGACCGCCAGGGTGTCGCATCCCTGGCTGAACACCTGCGCTTGACCACCAGCCAGCAACAGCAACTGTTTGTCCTGG
>CAYXIM010000037.1:0-16529 GCA_964465385.1 uncultured Oscillospiraceae bacterium | reverse complement strand
TGCCCGCTCTGGCGGCAGCCCGTCAGCACGCAGCCAAGCAATCCCCCCAGCAAAGGAGCCAGCAGCTTGAGCACTTTAAAACCATCTGGTTTAACGACAGGCCCTTTTCCGGCCATCTATCTTGAAGAAGCGGCCGCGACCCACCCCCTGGCCCAACAGGTCCTTGACCGTTTTTCAGGCAGCCGGGTCATTCCGATCCGCCATTATAAAGATGTGTTCAACCGCAGCCGTCAGGATCAGGTGTTCCAAAAAAACCACCAAGCCCTGATCCTGGCCGTGAAAAGAGAGCCCTTCTTGTACCCGGGTCCACAGATCTGTCAATCGTTTGGGCATGCCCGTTTCAGCCTGGCCCACCTGATGCTGGGCTGCCCCTTTGACTGTGCCTACTGCTTCTTACAGGGCCTTTACCCCAGTGCCCACCTGGTCTTGTTCGTCAACGTCCAGGATACCCTCCAGGCCTTGTCAAAGCTGAACGAAGAGGGCCCTTGCTATGTGGCCCTGTCCCACGATGCCGACCTGCTGGCCCTGGACCACCAGCTTCCCCTCCTGGACCTGCTGCTGCCCGATTTGGCCCGCCTGGACCAGCTGACCTTTGAGATCCGGACCAAGTCGGCCGGCCTGGCTTGGTTTTTGACCCACCAGCCAGCTCCCAGGTGGGTGATCGCCTTCACCCTGGCGCCTGACCCGGTCATCCAGGCCTATGAGCGGCGCACCCCGCCCCTCAAGAAGCGCCTGCAGGCGGTCCAGGCCGCTTTAGACCGCGGCTTTACCGTCCGGCTTTGCTTTGACCCCATTTTTGCCTTGGATCGCTACAAAGACAGCTATGCGTCGTTCTTCAACCAGGTGTTTTCGCACGTCGATCCCGGCCGCATTCTGGATGTCAGCTTTGGCTTTTTCAGGCTGCCGGATGTTTTTTTCCGCCGCATGGCCCGAAGCCGGGTTGACAGCCCCCTGTTCCTGGAGGAGCTGCCCTTACAGGCAGGCGTGCGCAGTTTCCCGGCCGACATCCGCAAGGTCTGGCTGCAGGACCTGCGCGCGCAGCTGTCCCGGTATCTGCCGCCGGAAAAAATCTTTATCGATCCACTGACCTGATGCCAGTCAGTTGTAGGAGGAACTTGTGAAAAAACCCCTGATTATCGTGCTGATTATCTTGCTGTTGGGTATCATCGCCATCATCGTGCCGATTGTTTTGCGCTACGATGTGGTGCAGTATGACAAAGACATGCAAGTGCATGCCATGAGCCTGGCCCACGGTGATCTTGTGGCCCGTTACCAGGATGTGCAAACGCTTGTTGCTGCCGGCAACAGCGGCCGGATCGTGTCTGCCTTGTCACCGGTCGCGCGCCAGCGCCTTTACAAGGAGCCCCCTGTCCGACACGACGAGGTCATCCAGCTGACGTTTCCCAGCGGTGCCCATTTTGACGTTTATCCCAGCCCGGAAGATGAGCAGCTGACCCTGGTCCACTACCGTTACCGTTCCAAGACGCGCTGGCTGTCCATACAGAAGCTGGATACCTGGAACTGGATCCACCAGGCCAGCAGCCCTCAGGGGTTGGCTGAGCCCAACCAGCTGGTCCAGACGCCCTAGGTGGTCATGTCCGGTCCGGGGGTGCCTGTTTGGGCCGGTGATCCAGCCAGAGACCCAGCAGCTGCACCGCCAGCAAAGGCAGCAAAGCCATAAAGGCCATGAGGCCGCCACGTGTGGCCAAAAGCAGGCCGTCGCCAGCTCCTGCAGCAAGTTCAGTCAGAAAAGGTCCCAGGAACAAAAGGGCCGCAGGACCTGCCAGAAGTGCCCCCGTGTCAAGGGCCAGGCCGGTCAGGCTGCTGCCTTTTGCAGCCAGCAGCACGGACAGGGCATAGCCGGGCAGCAACAGGTGCCAGCTTTGCACGGCCGGCTGACGGATACAAAACAAGGCCAAGGAGACAGCCAGCCCACTGCTGCCAGCCAGCAGGCTCCAGAGCAGCCAGCGATTGAGCCGTCGGCTGGTCGCGTCCTGCAAAAAGCCAACCAGCACATGAACAGCCGGTTGTGCGGCAAGGGCAAACGCACCGGCACAGCAGGCCAACAGGTACAAGACGACGGGCCGGTCTGAAGCGGCAAGCTGCCTGCCCATCTGCCGGCCGACATCACCAAAACCGGCATCCAGGCCAACCAGCACCAGCAAGAGTCCGGCCAGGGTCCAGGTCAGGCCCAGGGCTGCCGCTTTGCTGTCGTCTTCTGACAGGCGCAAGGGCTTTTGCTTGAAGAAGATCAAAAGGATAACCAAGGGCGCCAGGGCCGACAGGACATCAAAAAACACCCAGGCCGCGCTGTGGGCCAGGGGTGTGATAAAGCCCGTCATGGCCTGATCCGGCAGGGCTGGCAAGACAGGTGCCAGGTCAGGACGGGCCAGTGAAAAAAGCACCAGAAGGGCAGCTGTCGCACCGGCCGAAGCCAGGCCAACCAGGCCGAAACGGTCCCGGCCGGCAGGAGAAAAACCCAGGCCCAGGGTCATGAGAAAGGGAGCCGTCAAGGCCCCGTAGGCTGCGCCGGACAAGTTGAAAGACAGGGCGGTCTCTCCTGTGCCTGCCAGCAGGGCAAGCAGAAAAAGGCCCACATACACAACGGGCAACCAGCGGTTGAAAGGTATGTTATGACGCAGCCGCAAGAGGCCAGCCCCCAGTACAAGCGCCGCGCCCAAGGCCATGACCATGAGGATCGAGGTGCCGGAAAGGCCGTCCCCGAAGACCGGCAACACCTGCTCAACCATCAGGTGGGCATCTGGATCAGCAACCAAGATAACAAAACCCAGCAGCAAAGCGGCCAGCAAGAGACCCCAGGCCGGCTTGAGTCGAGCCAGGCCCTGGCCCATGCCCTGTCCGATTCGGCCCATACCGCTGGTCACCCCCTGCTGAAAGCAGGCCAGCCCCACCAGCACCAGGACAGTGCCTGTGACAAAACGCGCCAGCAGGGAGCCGGGCAGCGGGGTCCAGAACAGGTGCGTGACCAGCACCAGAGCCGGCAACGGCATCAGCAAGGGTGCCATCGCCTTCATGTGTTGAAGAAAAGAGCGCATGGGATCGCTGGCCTGTTACTTGTAGTAAAGGCCGGCCAATTTCATCTGCTGGGTGAAGGCCAGGGTGAAAGTCAGCCGTTTGAGTTCGTACTGGGCGGTGACAACAACCACAGCCAGGTCTTCTTTGCTGGCTTGATCGGTTGTTCCCGCCACGCTGATGGATTGGATGGTTTCAAAGGCACCGCCCTCGTCCAGCGCTTCATAGAGCTGGCCCATGACCTGGTCGGTCAGGGCCTCCCGGAGCATAACCGTGCAGCGGGCCCGCAAGGCTTCAGTCTCTTGTGCGTTAAGCTGATCCAGCACGTCTTGGGCCTGCTGCTCCAGGTCCGCCCGGTCAAAGGCATCGGCCAAGGGCTTGTTGAGGCAGGCCGACAGCAGCAGGGCAAGCATCAAAAGAGACGCAACCGCAAGGGACAGGCGTCTGATCGTTTTCATGGGTTCAGGTCTCCTTTCACATACAAGGCCCGCGCGCTCAAGGCGGCATAAAGGGCCAAGGCCAGGGCGGACACAAGCAACACACCTTCCATCAGCCACAGGCCCAGCCGGTGGCCGGCAAAAACAGGGATGGCCGCATTGACCAGGCCGTGAACCAACAGGGCCGCCAGCCAGTGGCGGCCTGGCTTCTTCTTGATCAAACCATTCCAGACCAGGACCGTCAAGCCCGTGTGCAAGACCACGGCCCAGAACCGTTCCAACAGGGCCAGCCACAGCTGGCCACTCATGGCCAAGAGCCGGGCGGCTGGCAGCAGCAGAAAAGCCACTTCCGCCAGGCCGTGTCCCAAGCCGACAAGCAAGGGCTGAGAAAAAGGCACCGGGTGCCGGCGTGTCAGCGCCAGGCCCAGCAGCAGGCGCGCTGTTTCTTCAAAAAGGCCGGCTGAAAAAGCGACCAGCAGGCCAAACAGGAGAGGCCGGCTGATACTGGCCAGTTGAAAGGCGGCCAGCTGCTGCAAACGGGCCAGCAGCGGCAGGCGCAACACAGGCTGTGACACAAGAAAGGATGCACAGCCTCAGGCCAGCCACACAAGCGGCCGGAGGAGCGCCCGGGCTTTCATGGCGTGTGGCCAGATCGGCTCTTGCGCCAGTGACGGGCCAGGCAGATATCATTGAGCAGCACGCCGTCTGCCCCACCCGCTTCAAGGCGATCCAGGACATCTGGGTTGGTTTGCCCGACATCCTGCTCCCTCCCCGTCATGACCCAGACCGCCACCGATCGGTCATGACAGCCCTGGACGATCGCGGGATCAAACCAGTCTTGCCAGAGCCGGATGATTCCCACGCCGGCATCCATGAACGAGCCGGCATCTGTCACCTGCGGCATGAAGGCCAGCAGCCGGTCCCGCCCAAAGGCTTCAAGAAAAGAACCGACGCTGCCAAGCCCTTCAATGCCGCACACAAAAGGCAGCGACAGGCGCTTGAGGTCAGCGACCAGGGCAGCGTCCGCCACATGGGTCTTGATGTGAAACAAAAGCGGCACAGGGCGCGCATACAGGCGGTCCAGCTGGTCCAGGCGAAGCGGCTCAGGCCAGCCTGCCTGACAAAAACGCGCCTGCAGCTGGCTTACAGTCAGCTGGTCCACGGCATCCTTGCTTGCGTCAACGCGTTCGAGGGTGGGGTCGTGCACCACAACAAAGACCCCGTCTGCTGTCAGGCGAAGGTCCATTTCAATGAGATCGGCCCCCTGATCGGCGGCAAAATGGAAGGCCTGGATGGTGTTTTCGTGAAAATGGGACGAAGCCCCCCGGTGGGCAATGATTTTCATGGCTGGCCCCTTGCAGCTGTCGCTGTCATGGTTAAATCAAGCTTTGCCTGATATCTTCAGGCGAGCGTTGGGACAAGTAGGCCGGTGCGACATCGGCAACCGTCTTGGCGCCTGCCAGGCCTTCATGGGCCAGGCGGACCGTCGCACGGGCATACGCGATCATCACCAGGGCTGTAAAATCCGGGTTGGCGTCCAACTGCAATTGAAAAGCCATCAGCTGTTTGTGTTCCTGGTTGGGGCCGGTCCGGCCGGTCCGGATGACCCGGCCGCCATGGGCCAGGCCGGCATGGTCGCGGGCGAGTTCTTCCTGGCTGATAAAGACCACGTCTGTGTCATAAGGCTCAAAATAGTGCGGCATGGTTTTGATGGCTTGTTCGATCTCCCCCCGGTCGGCCTGGTCTTGGGCCACCACATAGCAGACACGTTTGTGTTTTTCACGGGCTGACAGGTCGTGGCGCCGGCCGGCCTGAAAGGCCTGGATCGCGGTGTCATTGGGCAGGGTGTACTGGACAGCTCCCGCCACACCCGGCACACGCCGGACCGCTTCAGAATGGCCCTGGCTGACGCCTTTTCCCCAAAAAGTTTCCGTGTGCCCCTGGGGCAGGAAGGCTTCAGCCATCAGCCGTTGCAGTGAAAAAAGCCCCGGGTCCCAACCGACAGCAACCACACAGGTCTTGTCGGCCTGCCTGGCCCGCTGATCAACCGCTTCAAAATAGGCTGCGAGCCTGGCATGGGTGTCGAACGCATCCACGGTGTGGTAAAGGCCGGCAAAATACGGGCCTTGTTCAGGCAGGTCACGGGCGCTGCCGCCACACAAGAGCATGACATCGATCTGATCGGTCATGCGGTCCGCTGCATCAAGGGGATAAAAGACTGTCTGGTCATCCAACCCGGTCAGGCTGCCCGGGTCACGCCTGGTGAAGACACCGACCAAGGACATGTCCGGGTGCTGCCTGAGGCCAAGCTCAATCCCTTTGCCCAAATGACCATACCCAACGATGCCAACCCGGATTTTTTCCATGCGTCTGCCACCCTTTCCTGATTCCTCTCAATTATGTCAAAGCCCTTGAAAACCTGTCAAGGACAGGCTGCGGTCAGCTTGCAAAGAGCCAGATGGCCCAGAAATGAAGCAGGCTGCCCAGCAAGACAAAGACGTGGAACAAGCCATGCATGTAGCGGCGTTTGCGGCCCAGGCCGTACCAGATGGTGCCAATGGTGTAAAAAAGCCCTCCGCCAACCAGCAGCCCCAGGGCCTTGGGGGGCAGGATGCCCAAAAGTGGTTTGATGAGCACCACCGCAAACCAGCCCATGACCAGGTAGCCCACAAAGGAGACCACTTTAAAGCGGTCCATGTCCAGGGCCGTCAGCAAAGACAAGAGCAAAGCCAGGCCCCACTCCACGCCGAAGATCAGCCAGGCCAGGGCCGGCTGGTGTGCATGCAGGGCGTTGAGGGCGATCGGGGTGTACGAGCCCGCGATGAAAAAATAGATCACACAATGGTCCAGAACCTGCATCGCTTTTTTAGCGGTCGGTTCTTTCAAGCCGTGGTAGACGCTGGAGGTGCTGTAAAGCAAAATGAAGGTTGCACCGTAGAGCCCGCTGGCCAAAACCCCGTAAGCTGTCTGCCCGGCAAGAGACCGTGCAACCGTGACAACCAGGACAAAGAGGCCGAAAACAGCACCGATCAGGTGCGAGACCATGTGGAAGGTCTCTTCTGCGGCCGTATAGCGCGGCAAGTTTAGCTGGTTTTTTTGGGGCTGCATGGGCACCTCCTCGCCCATACGCTATCACAAACAGCTTGAAAAATGAAGGCTTTAGGGCCTGCCGCCCGCTTGTGATAGAATAGATGCGATTATTTTTCAGGAGAACACCATGAAACTAAACCAGAAGTATTATTCAATCGTCTTTTCATGCCTGGCGGCCATTGTCATCTCTGTGCCCATTGCCTTCATCATGGTCGTCATCAACCTGGGCTTTGTTGCAGGCTTTCTGCTCGCCTTTGCCAAATCAGCCCTGGTCAGCATCGCCATGTCTATTCCACTGGCGGCTGTTGGCATCCCCCTGGCGGAAAAGCTGACCCGGCTGCTGGTTGACCGTCCCGCGTCGTAAGTGCGCCCATCAGCGGGGCGGATCCGGGTCTTCTGAAGCAGCCTGCCCCTGTTTGAGTTTTTGGTAGGTTTTTTCATGTTCAAGGCGATGGGTCAGGCCAACCAGAACGGAAAAAGCCAAAAACAAAGCCAGGACCCAGCCTTTTTGCCGCGCTGACAAGCAGGCAAGCATGAAGGCCGGGCTCAGGCCATTGAGCCAGAACTGGGTCGCCGTGACCAGCACCAGCATGAGTAAAAGCCCCTGGGCCATGCCCTCAAGGAAAAGCAACCCCTTGTGTTGCGTCCGCTTTTTTTCCCAGCGCCGGATAAAATGCTGCAGCCTTTTCTCCCGCCAGCCCAGCGCCTCTTCAAGCAGACCAAACAAGGCAGCTGCCCCCAGCACCGTGTAATAAGAAGGCAGGTGGTGGATGCGGATCAAAAAAGGTAAAAACAGGCCGGCCACTGTGGCCAGTGTTTTGAATATCAGGCGTTTGATGAGAGGGGTCATGGCTTGCTCCTGCTTCAGTGTGTTGTGGCGCCCGGTCCCCCCTTGAGGTGGGAGTGGATGCGCCCGTAGAGTCGGGTCAGTGAAAAGACCGGCAAAATACCGACAGCCAGGGATCCGGCAATAGCCACGGTCTGCCGGCCGCTTTCAAGGAAAAGCGTTGAATCACCACTTAAAAAATAGCGCATGGTGTAATAGATGCCGCTGCCCGGCACAAGGGGCAAGAGGGCAACCACCAGATAAGCGGTGACCGGGGTTTTGGTGAGCCGGGCCATGAGTTCAGCGTAGATGGTCACGGCAACAGTCGCCAAAAAAGACGACATGAGGTCCGTGGTCCTGCTGCCGACAAAAAGAAAGGTGGTCCAGCTGATGGCCCCGCCCAGGGCAGCCAGGAACAGTCGCTTGCCCCTGAGGTTAAAAACGATACCAAAACCCAGGCAGGCAATGCCGGCGATTAAACCTGACAGCAACCAGTGTTGTTCGGGCACAGGCTCACCTCCTTCAAGCCAGTTTTCCGGCCATGACAAGCATCAGGCCGGTTCCCAGTGCAATGGCGGTCCCAATGATCAAAGCCTCGGTCAGTTTGGTCAGGCCTGCAACCAGGTCGCCAGCGATGATGTCTCTCATGCTGTTGGTGATGGCCAGGCCGGGAACCAGGTTCATGACAGTGCCAATGATAACCAGATCCAGGTCTTTGGCCAGGCCCGCATGGACCGTCAGCAAGGCTGTGGCAGCGATCAAGAACCCCCCGATGATGTTGACAAAAAAGGGGTTGGTCTGAAAGCGGTCCAGCTGATCCAGCAGGGGTTTGGTGACCATGCCGCACAAGGCAGCAGCGGCCGCATCCACCCAGGCCCCACCGAACAACAGTGTAAATGATGCGGCAACCAGGGCAAAGCCCAGGGTTTTCACCACAGCTGGATACGCGCGCTGTTTCAGCAGGGCGTTCAGCGCATCCCGGGCCTGGGTGACATCTGGTTTTTCGTCATAAATCCAGCGGCTGAGGCTGTTAAGCTGGGTGACCCGGTTTAAATCGGTTCCACGTGCACCGATGCGTTCGACCCGTGTCAAAGGGCCATGCTCGTCGCTGATGGAGGTGATGATGCTGGTCGGGATGGCAAAAACATCCACCTTGCGGATGCCGGTGGCCTTTAAAATATGGCTGATGGTCTCTTCCACCCGGTAGGTTTCCGCCCCATTTTCAAGCAGCCCCCTGCCGATATCAACGGCCAGCTCCAGCCATTTTTCCCGTTCTGGTGTCATGGTGCGGCCTCCTCAAGCATGCAGCGCCTCCAAAATCCGAAGACGGCCCCGGGGCATCTGCCGCCACACCCCCCCTGCCAGCCTTCTTTCGTATTATGCATCAGGACGCTGCAGGCTGGCAAACCCGCTTTCGTTTTGAATTCAGGTGCGCTATACTGAACCTGATACTGTCGGATGACTCATAGCGCCATGAAAGGAGCGACTGTTTGTGAAAAAAGCAATCAAGAACAACGTTGCCTGGGTCGGCAAAGTCGATTGGGAACTCAGAAAATTCCACGGTGAGGAATACTCGACCCACCAGGGGTCAACCTACAACGCCTACCTGATTCAGGAGGAAAAAACGGTCTTGATCGATACGGTCTGGGAGCCCTATGCGGATGAGTTTGTGGCCAATCTGGAACAAGTGATCGATCTGTCACAAATTGATTACATCGTTGCCAACCACGGCGAAGTCGACCACAGCGGTGCCCTGCCTGCCCTGATGGAGCGTATCCCCGATACCCCCATTTACTGTACAGCCAACGCGGTGCGTTCTCTTAAAGGCCAGTACCACAAGGACTGGAACTTCCAAGTGGTTAAAACGGGAGACACCCTGGACGTGGGCAACGGCAAGCAGCTGGTTTTTGTGGAAATGATGATGCTGCACTGGCCGGACAGCATGGCTGCCTACCTGACCGGGGACAACATCTTGTTCAGCAACGATGCCTTTGGCCAGCACTATGCAACCGAAAACCTTTTCAACGACCGGGTGGACACCTGTGAGCTCTATGCCCAGGCCATCAAATACTATGCCAACATCTTAACCCCTTTCAGCGCCTTCCTCAGAAAAAAGCTGGCTGAAATCACAGCCCTCAAGCTGCCCATTGACATCATCGCAACCAGCCATGGTGTGATCTGGCGCGATAACCCAGGCCAGATCATCGAGCAGTATGCCCGCTGGGCGGATGACTACCAGGAAAACCAGATCACCCTGGTTTATGACACCATGTGGAACGGCACCCGCCTGCTGGCGGAAAAAATTGCTGAAGGGATCACTTTGGCAGATCCGGATGTCACAGTGAAGCTGCACAACATCGCCAAAACAGATGTCAACGACATCGTCACCGATGTGTTCCGCTCCAAGACCGTTTTATTCGGCTCACCGACCATCAACCAGACCATCCTGCACACCCTGGCCGGCTTCATCACCATGTTGCAGGGCCTGAAATTCAAGAACAAGAAAGCTGCGGCTTTCGGTTGTTACGGGTGGAGCGGCGAATCGGTCAAGATCCTCAACGGCCTCTTGACGCAGGCCGGCTTCGAACTCATCAACGACGGCTTTAAAAACCAGTGGAATCCGGCACAGGATCAGCAGGAAGCTGCTGTGGCCTTTGGTCGGTCTTTGGTTTAATCAGCAATGGGTTGTGAGGTCGCAGCAGCCCGTTCCTGCAGGTAGGCTTGCAAAACCGCAGCCTGGTTCCTGTCAGGGTCTTTGGCCCCGTAAAGCAGGGTGACCCGGCCCGCCTTGCCGGCCTCCAGCAGGGCCTGTACAGCTGCCTGCTTGGCCGGATCCTGGGACAATTCGTCCCGGTAGCGACTTGAGAATTCGTCAAAGCGCTCAGCCTGATGACCAAACCAGTTTCGCAGGTCCGGGCTGGGCGCGATGTCTTTGAGCCAGTCATCCAGCTTGGCTTTTTCTTTGCTGACGCCTCTGGGCCACAAGCGGTCAACCAGGACACGCCGCCCGTCAGCTGCCGCCGCGGCTTCATAAATGCGTTTTCTTTGGAACATGGAAAAAACCACCTTTCAAGGGTTCACGGCCGGGGGATCCAGTTGTGCCTGCTCTTCTTTTTGCTTTTTGCTTCTTTTTTGTTTTCTGACAACCGTCATGACCACCAGTGCCGCCAGCAAAACCAGGACGATCAGGATGGCCCAGTAACTGGGTTTCATAAGCGTTCGTTGCGTCTGCACCTGGAAGCTGATGTCGTTTCCGGGGGCTTCAAAGACGATGTATTTGCCATCGCTGTTAAAACGCCGGCCCACCCAGCGGCCATCCTCAAGCAGGCTGAGCCGGTGGCGACCGGTTTGTGCCGGCATGAAACGGATCAGGTGGCTGTCGGCACCATCGTCCGGGATCTGCAGGCGATAGGTTTCTTCGGTGTCGAGCGCATCCAAACGCACGCGGTCCGTTTCTGTGAAACGCCCCTCGACCAGAACAACCGGCAACTGGTTATCCCGGAGGGCCTTGCTTTCGAGCAAGGTCAAAAAGGGTACATAAAGGGCATCCAGGCGCCGGTCAAAGGTTAAGCGGGATAAATCAGCAGCTTCCCAGCGGGCATAATGGTCCTGGAGCGGGGGAATTTCAGGCAAGGGCCGGGCAGAAAGGTCCGCCCCATAGGTGAATTCAATGGCCTCAATGAGCTGGTCCTGGGCCCAGAACTGCAACTGAAAGCGGGAAAAGCTATCCGGCAGGCCTTTAACCTGCAGCAAGGCTTCATAAGCGAGGGGTTCCGCCACCCCCTGGTAACTGATCCCATCGATACCCCCCAGGGTCTCGCTGACAAAAAAGTTACCTTCAAAGGCGGACAAGTCGTCGCTAGCCCCCACGATCGCCCCCAGGTAAGCCTGTCCCTCCTGGATAGCAACCAGGCTGTAGCTCTCAGACACAGCATTGGCAAAACCCGCAATCCCGCCCACATACCGGCCGCCAGATAGCGCACAACGGGCATAACAAGCCTGGATGGGCGCTGATGCCTGACCGGCAATGCCGCCCACGTAGTGTCCGGAAGTGCTTGTAACTGAACAAGATGCAGTTGAATCGATGATGTAGCCGATGTCCATCAGGCCAACAATGCCGCCGATGTGGTTCTTTTTACCTGTAACTGCACCCTGGTTGCTGCACGCTTCTAAAATGACCCGTGTTTCATAAACGGAACGTGCAGTGAATGAGCCACTGGGTTTAAAGTCGTCTTCGGGATCCAGTTCCAGGTCAAAGCCCATGGCGCCGGCAATACCGCCCACATTGACATCTCCGTCAACACTGCCCAGGTTGACTGATCCGGTAATTTTGCCTTCAAAGGCTCCGTCCAAGTCTTCACGGGAGGTGTCTTTGATGTAATCCTCCGGATCCAATTCGCTGCCCAGGCTTTCGTTGAGCAGATCAAAGAGCAGGTCCATGACAAAAAACAGCTGGTCGCTGACGGCCTGCAGGTCATCGAGCATCTGCCCGCTTTGTCCAGACAAAGCATCCATCAACTGCGACAGATCCGACACCATCTTGTCGACAGTGGCCAGGAGGTCATCGCCCGTGTCTTTGAGCGTATCATCGGAGGTGTCAAAAGATGGCAGGTCAGTTTCGGTCAGGTAAGCCAAAAGGGCGCGTAAAGAACGCAGCAGGTCTTCCAGGGTGTCAAAGACGGACACCAGGCCCTGGGTTGCCTCTTGTATCTTTTCCAGCGCCTCGGCCGCCTGCTCGGCTTCCTGGCCGTGGGCTTCTAAAAAGCTGGTCAAGGCTTTTTGCAGGTCGTCCAGGGTCTCCAAGAGCATCTGCAGGCTGTCCATGATGGCCATGATGTCGTCCAGCAGGGGCTGCAAGAGGACGAGAACCCCAGCGATATCACCTTGGTCCAGCTTGTCCCGGACCGCTTGAAGGGTCGTTTGTATGCTGTCCAGCCGGGCACGGATGGCCGACAGTTCTGACAGGGCCTGCTCAAGGTTGGGCAAAAGGTCAGCGATCTCTTCCGCAAACGCAGGCATCTGCTGAGCCAGGTCTGTTAGAATCGCCATGGCTTCTTCGAGCAATGCTGTGGCTTGCCCAAGAGCATCCACCAGATCGACCAGCTGGTCAACCATCTCCAGCAGGCGGTTGAGGGTTTCTGTGACCATCAGGTTGACTTCTTGCAGGGCCCGTATGCCTTCGCCCGTTATCCGATCCAGCTGGTCCAGCAGCTGGTCAAGCAGGTCGCGGCTTGTATCCAGATCTGTCATGATTTGCGGCAGGTCTTCTTCAAACAGACTGGAACTTGCGCGCAATTGCTGCATGAGCTGGTCCATATCGACCTTCAAATCAGCCAGCGCCTGCTCCAGCGCCTCCAGTTTCGAGTTGGAAAAGACCTGTGTGGTATGGGGTTGGGCCTGTCCGACGATACCGCCGACATCCTTTCGGCCCAAAACGGAAGCGTGGTTGGTGCAGGCACTGAGGTGGCCGCTCTGGCGGCCGGCAATGCCACCGATGTTGTAGCCCACATGCGGGTAACCGATGGCGCCATGGTTTTGTGCGTTTTTAATGACGCCGCTGCTGGCTCCAGCAATGCCGCCCACGTCGGTGGCATCGGTGAAAATGCTGGCAAAGCTTAATTCCTGGGCCGTCAGGTCCTGCAGATCCAGCTTGCTTTCTTCAAGGGTGGTGTTGACCGAGGCGTGGTTGGTGCTTTTCACAATCAAGCCTTCGTTGAGGCCAGTCAGGCCCCCTATCTTACGTTCCCCATAAACCAAACCCGAGGCACGTGCGTTGAGAATTTGACCGCTTGGTGCATTGGTGCCGACCAGGCCACCGACTGTGTTTTTGCCTTTGACCACCCCGTTAAAGGAACAGTTTTCAATGCTGCCCCGGTTGACGCCGGCCAGGCCGCCGATGCTTTCCCGGTCTCCTTTGGGCAAAACCACCCCTTCAAGCACCAGGTTTTTGATGTGGGCACCGGCCTCACAATATCTGAAAAAGCCAAAATGAGACCCTTCTGCGTCGATCAAGAGGCCGGAAATGGTGTGGTTTTGACCGTCGAACAGGCCCTTGAAAATCGGAATCATGGGGAAGGGCTTGTCCTTGAGGTCAAGGTTGGCGTTCAAGAGAACCGTCAACCCGTCAGAATACCGGTCATAGACACAGGCGTCGGCCAGGTCGTAAAGGTCTTGCACTGTTTTAATGACCAGGACCCGGGGCTCTTGCTGCTGGGCCTGGAGCGGAGCTGTTGCCGTCAGCACAAGAACAAGCGCCAGCAAGGCGGCAACCACGCGACAGGTGTTTTTCATGGCTGATCCGCCTCCTTTCCTGCCTCATCGAGACGTGCGGGACCAGCTTGCGCCAGCGGCTGGATGTCTCCCTGAATGGTCCCGCGGACGGTGGCATCAATGTCTCCCTGGATGTAGCCACGCACGTGCCCATCCAGCTCAATGTGTGTTGCTTCCCGTGCATCCGGTTCAGCTGACGGGATGCTGAAAGAGGTTTTTTGGATGACCCGATCGCCCAGATAAAGCAGCTGGGGCAGGACAAAAAGAACCAGGATGACGGATATGATGGTGCCCTGGCCCAGGTAGGTGCCCAGAACAGAGGTGGCGCCATCCGTGGAGAAAAACCCAATCAAGATGCCCGCCACAGCCAGGATGGTGCCCGATGTGATCACCGTTGGAAAGCTCTGGTTGAGGGCCTCAATAACCGCCTGCTTGAGGGGCATCTTTTCCCTGAGGGTCATGTAGCGGTTGGTCATGACAATGGCGTAATCAATGTTGGCGCCCATCTGGATGGACGAGACGATGAGGAAACCCAGAAAATAAATGGGCTCTCCCCTGAGGAAGGGGAAGGAAAAATTAATCCAGATGCTGGCCTGGATCACCAGGATCAAAAGAACCGGCAAGCCGACAGATTTAAAGGTGAAGGTCAGGATGAGCACGATGAAAACCGCTGACAGGATGCTGATGATCAGGTTGTCCCGGTCAAAAGAGGCTGCCAGGTCCATGGCGTTGGATGATTCGCCGATCAGGAAGATGGCATCGGCGTCATAGTACTGCTCAGCTTCTCGACGGACCGTATCCAAAAAGGCAAAGGTTTCCAGGCTTTCCTCCTTAAGGTCCAAGGTCAGGACCATGCGGCTGTAGCGGGGGCCCTCCATCTGCACCCGGGCATCTGACAACTGCTGGTAAGCCTCCTTGAGCACATCTGCCTGTTCGTCATCGATGGAAATATAGCCTTGCACCACTTCTTCGTATAGGAACTGGTACATGTCAATCAAGGGCACATCATACAGGTTGATGCCGCTGATGATGCGGTCGTAGGCTTCCTCGCTGATGGCGTAGGCTGAATAAAGGAGTTGACCCACTTCCAGGTCAAGATCCAAAAGCTCTGCAAACTGGCGGGGGGTCAAGCCGTCGGTCAGGGTGTGTTCGCCAATGGCTTCTGTGTTGGACAGGCCAATGGCCCGGCTGACCTCTTTGTAATGAGACAGGTTGTCCAAAAGCTTTTTTTCCGACTCATAATCACCTGAGGGCACGATCAGGGCCAAGGTGTTGTTTTCACCAAACTGCTGGCGGATCCGGTCTTTGGCCACCTGCGTTTCGTTGACCTGATAGGCCTTGATGTCGTTCATGCTGAACAAGAAGGGGCAGTTGTTGGAAAAAATAAAAGCAGCCACCAGCACCACCAGGAAAACAGGGGGCATGATGTAGCGTGTTTTGATGGAAAAACGCCCCAGTGCCGACACTTGCCTGATGAAGTTTTCATGCTTGGATCGCTCGATCAGGCGGCTAAACGAGACCAGCAGGCCCGGCATCAAGGTAAAGACCGTCAACATGCTCAGCAAGATGGCCTTAATCATGACAAAGGCCAAGTCTTTTCCAATGCCAAAGCGCATGAAAGCCAGGGCGCCCAGGCCTGCGATGGTGGTCAAACTGCTGGATGAGATTTCCTTGATGGCTTTTTTGAGTGCCCGTTTGGCAGCTTCTTTGGGATCGTGTTTTTCACGTTCTTCATGAAAACGGTGGGACATGATGATGGCGTAATCAATGGCCAGGGCCAGTTGCAGGACCACAGCCACAGAGTGGGAGATAAAGGAGATTTTTTCCAACATGAAGTTGGTGCCCATGTTGGCCAGGGCCGCAATCCCAAAGGTCATCAGAAGAACCGGAATTTCCCCGTAAGAACGGGAGGTGAAAATCAAGACGATCACAATGACGATCGCTGCCAGGATGCCCACAACCGTCATGTCTTTGTTGAGCTGGCTGGCCGTATCCGTGCCAATGCTTGTGGCGATGGAACAATCGTAGGGGCAAACCAGTGCTTTGATGTCATCAAGCGCCTGGGTGGTGCGCGGGTCGGTTTCCTCTTCTTCGAATTGGACGACAAACAGGGCCGAGGAGTTTCGGTAATGGTCTGGAGAACTGTCAAACTGGAGGATTGAAACCCCAGGTACGGCTTCCATGGCTTCAGCCAGACGCTCGGCCCGTTCCAAAGAGACGTTGGAAACCATGATATCCGCCATGCCCAGGGTCTTGAATTCCTCGTTCATGATTTCAAGGCCCCGCCTGGTGTTGCTTTCCTGATCCAGGTAATTGATGATGTCGTCTTCAACCGTCACCCATTGCATGGCGAAAAGGCTGAACACCACCAGCAGGCTGTAGAGAAAAAAGATCAGTTTTCGGCGGTCGACAACAAAATTGGCCAACCCATCGATCAGGCTCAAACGGTTCTTGTTCATGCCCACCCTTCCCGGCCCGGCAGTTCCGGCACCCATCTTCTGACCGGCAACCGGTTGCGCCAAACAGGTCACCCCGGTCAACCTGATCTTTATTATATCGCAGATTGCTGAAAGTCTCATGCCTGCTTTTTATACAGGCGCCTTATCTGCACAGGGTTTCCCTTTGGTGTCTGCTTAAAACGGTGCCGCCGCTATCAGGCGGTTGCCATGCAATCAAAATCTGGTGTGAGATACGGACTCATGTTACAATCAGGATAATCTAAAACTTGCTTAAGAGGAGTATATGCTGCGCACCAGATCCACCAGAATCGTGCTTGTGGTCTGTTTGCTGTTCATCGCAAGCACCGTGACCGTATACCTGGTCCAAACATTGGCGCGGATTCCCTTTCACGCCAGCCATCTGATTGAAGCCGG
>CAYXIM010000036.1:0-17589 GCA_964465385.1 uncultured Oscillospiraceae bacterium | reverse complement strand
TGTCGGTACGTGATAACCTTGTCTCACAACCTTGACAGGCGATGGGCTTCCATCGCCTTTTTTTTCGCCAGGTGCCCAAAGGGATTTTGTTGTGCTACCGACCCTGTTTGATTATAATCAAGTCAAGATCCATGGGACTTTTACCGTTCGGGCAACGCCTGTTTGTGGGTATCGATATAACATAAACAGGATCAAACCGAACAGCAAAGGAGATCAATATGTTTTGTCAACAATGCGGTCGAGAAATCCCAGAAGGCAGTCTTTTCTGCTCCGGCTGCGGTGCCCGTGTCACGCCTGAACCGCAGGAAACAGCACCCACACCAACTGCCTGCCCAACTTGTCAGGCCCCTTTGGAACCGGGGCAGGCTTTCTGTAGCCAGTGTGGCACAGCCATCGAACAAGCTGCAGCTGCACCGCCGCCCGCCGATGCTGAACCTGTGCCGGCTCAAGCTGAGATGCCTGCACCCACCCAACCCGATCCGCAACAACCAGATGTAGCACCTGCTCCCGTTGAACCCGTCCCGGAACCGCAGGCTGTGATGCCACCCGCCGTTGAACCCGTAGCGGAGCCACAAGCCGTGGCACCGCCACCTCCGCCTGCCGAACCTGCACCAGTGCCACAAGCTGCTTACGTGCCCCCGCAGCCTGCCGAACCCGCACCGGTGCCACAAGCTGCTTACGCGCCTCCGCCGCCACCGCCTGCAGCACCTGTCTATCAACAACAGCCCCAACAGCCCGCCTATGCCTATCAACAACCTGAAGCCGCACCCAAGGCCAAAAGCAAGACCGGCCTCTTCGTCGCTCTTGCCGTTGGGCTTGTCATCCTGCTGGTTGTCGGTTTGTTCGTGCTACCCGGCACCCGCCACAGCATGCAACGGCTGGTGCTGGGTCCCAAACGGGCCTACCTGGCTGCTGAAGCCCGGTCCATGAAAGGCGATGCCGCTGATCTGGTCTCGGACCTGGCCCGCATTGGCAACATCAAGACCAACCAGAAACAAGGCGGCCTGGCCTTGGAGTTGTCTGCTTCCTTGCCTGGCTTGACCTATGAGCTGGACCCATCCATGGTGGATGCCCTGGAAGACCTGTCAGTAGGTTTAACCACCTATTATGACCGCAACGAAAAAGACCCGCGTTCCTATACGGCCATTGACCTTAAAACATCTGGCGAACGCGTGTTGACGCTGGAGTTCTTTTTGGAAGAAGACCTCATGGTGGTGGGCCTTCCTGACCTGCTCGATGCCATGATCGCCGTTGATGGCGCCGGCCTGGCAGACCTGATGTACTTTGCTGATTTGGATGAGGCTGAAGACCTGTCCCCCATTGATCTGGCCAGCAGCCTGACCACCTTTGACCTGGGCATCCGGGAAAAGAAAATGGTCCAGTCCACAGCCAAAGTGGTGGATATCCTCCTCAGCCACATGGACGACGTCACCTACGAACGCAACCAGAAACTCAAGGCAGGCTCGGTCACCGGATCCTATGGCGTCTACACCATCACCATGACCCAGGAAGACCTCAAGGATACCCTCTGGGACGTGCTGGAATTCATCGAGGGCGACCCGGAATTTTACGGCCTCTTTGAATCCCTTTTCGAACAGGCTACCCAAGGCATGATGATGGACGACCTGGACAGTTACTTCGACCTGTCGGCCCAAGACCTCTGGGATGACTTCTTTGATGAGATCTTCGACGAGCTGGACTGGCTCATTGACGAAGATGACGACAGTCTGCTGGTTCAAAAAGTCTATGTCGACGCCAAAGGCGACATCCGTGGCCGCGAGCTTTCGGTGCAGGACAAGCGGGGAAGGGCGCAGTCCACCTTCCTGTATGCCCATCCGGTCGACAAGAAAAAGGAAGGCTTGCTGCTGTCTTTTGACGACGGCTACGAGAGCTACCTGTTCCTGGCTGAATATGAAACAGAAAAAGACCTCAAGAGCGGTAAAGCCTCTGTCAGAGCCGATGGCGAAGAACTGGCACAGATCCGCTTCAAGGGCCTGGATGCGGTTGTTGTTGATGATCAGGACTTCCTGATCGGTGACGTGGAAATCACCGTCTTCGATGATTATGGCACCATGGACCTGCCCGGTCCCCTGATCTACAACGGGGCAGTCAACAAGGGGATCTTCAGCGGTCAGCTGGGCATTAAAAACTACGCCCTTTTAAACATCAACTATGAAAAGCTGGACGCCAAGAAAGCCAAAATTCCTGCCTATGACGACAGCACGTTTGTCTGGGCAGATGATTTCGAAGGCCTTGCCAGCCTGTTCACAGACGACACCCTCTCTGATCTGATGGGGATTTTGTCACGCATCGGGTTAGACCTGGACGACCTGTTCTATTAAGCCATGCTACAGGTCCACAACATTCATAAAGCCTACCGGCGTGAACCGGTTTTGCGAGGGGTCAGCTTTGAGCTGACCCCCTCGCATGTTTTAGGCCTGTGCGGCGGGAACGGAGCCGGTAAAAGCACCCTGATCCATATTCTGGCGTCCATCCTGCCGCCGGACCAGGGAACCGTTCAATTTATGGGTGTCCCCCTGACCCAGGCCAGCCGTTACCGGTCTCAGATCGGCTTTGTACCCCAACAAATCGCCCTGTCACCCAACCTGACGGTCAAGCAAAACCTGGCCTTCTGGGCTTCTATCCGGGGCTTAACCGGCAACAGCAAACAAGCGGCCATGGAAGAAGCGGCTCAAATGACCAACATCACCGGTTTTTGGCACAAACCAGTCACCCGCTGTTCAGGGGGGATGGCGCGGCGCGCCAACCTGGCGGCCGGCCTGATCGGTTTGCCCAGGCTCTTGCTTTTGGATGAACCAACAGCTGGTATTGACGAAGAAAACCGAGACCAGATCCTGATAACCGTCCAGGCCCTCAAACAGCGTGGCTGCACGGTGGTGATGGTCAACCATTATGCCCAGGAACTGGCTTTAATTTGCGACCGTATCATCACCCTCAAAGGAGGCGTTGGTGTTGAAACGAGGCATTATGGCGGGTAAGCTGAAGACAACCGCGCAGCTGACCGTTTTTCTGACCCGGTCCTTGTGGACCCGGCAGACTGTGGCCTTCATCATCCTCATGGTGGCGCTGTCAGCCTACCTGCTTTGGGGCTTTCCTGTCTTAACACCAGACAACAGCCGCTTTTATGAGCCGGTTGCTTTTTCCGTTGTTGACCTGGACAAAACCCTCCTGTCCCGTAAAATCATCGACCAGATGTCCTCCATCGAGCTGGTGGAAGCCGTTTATGTTGAGTCCTTGCCACAGGCCCAGGCCCGGATGGACCGCAATGAATCGGTTTTCATCCTGATCATCCCACCTTCTTTTTTCGAGATCAGCCTGCGTGCCCAACAACGACCGCCACTCACGGTTCACCTCAACCCCAGAAAGCCAGTTGAAGCCAGCTTGTTCACCCGGCTGCTGGACAGCATGAAAGAGAGCATCGAAGGCGTTCAGGCGTCTTTTTTTGCTTTTGCCCAGCACGCCGCCCCCCTTTACACCGATCCGGTGGCTTTTGAGCTGCTGGTCAACCAGGCTGCCACCCGGTCAGCCCTGCTTGTGTTTGGCCGGCGATCTGTCGTTGACATCGATGAAACGCTGAAGATACACCTGGTTTCTTTTGTGGTCAGCTCTGTCCTCTGCCTCTTGGTGCTGCAATCAACGCTCATGTTGGTCACACACATCCAGGCTGATCGCAAAAGCGGCCTTCAAGACCGCCTGACTGCCTCCGGCCTTTCCGGCTGGCAGGGCCTTTTGGCCAGGCAACTGGGTGGCCTTTTTTGGCTGGCTGTCACCTTGATTCCCCTGTTGCTGGGCCTTTTTTCCGTTTATCCAGACATGGACCGCCTGCTGTTCCTCGCCACAGTGCTCGCCCTTTATTGGGTTTGCGCCCTGGCAGCCCAAGCTGTGGCCCAGCTGGCCCGGCCCGACCGCCTGCTGCTTCTGGGCATCTGGTTTGGCATCCTGGCCATGTTTTTGGCCTCCGGCTGCCTGTATCCCGAACAGCTCCTGCCAGATGTCGTTGTGGCTGTGGGCAAAAAGACACCTGTTTACTGGGCATTTCGAAGCTGTTACCGCGCCTTGCAGGGCAATGGCCCGGAACCCGGAAGCGTCACAGCTGCTTTGGTTTTCCTGGCCCTGACACAAACCGCCGCCTTGCTGGCGGTGAGGCAAAAACGCCCCAAAGCACGTGGAGGGGCCACATGAGGTTGTTGTCTTTGTTGCGCCTGAAGTTACTGGACTTGTTTGCCTCGCCTGCCCTCTTTGTGCTGGTTCTGATCGCGCCGCCTCTTCTGGGCCTGATCGGGGGAGCGGCCAACCGGGCCAATGTCCAACCCACCATTCGGATGGCTGTGGTGGACCAGGACCAAAGCCAGGCCAGCCAGGATTTGTTCGACCACCTGTCAGAAACCGGCTGGCAGCTTTTAGCCGTCGACCAGGCCCAGGCCGACCGGCTTTTGGTCAAGCGCGACGTGGATGGCGTCCTGACCATCGGGGCCGGCTTTGGCCAAAGCCTTGAGGCTGACGATCCGGATCAGCTGTCGCTTTTCTATACCATGGCTGAAGGGTCCTTAAGCACCACCGTCATCTCAGAGGCCATCGCAGCCAAGGTCTTGCCTTTGCGCATGCGACAGGTTTTCCTCAAGCAGCTGCAAGACCGCTACCGGCAGCTGGACCTGCCACTTCCAGACGACCTGGCCATACGCTTTGATGAAAGCGCCGTCCAAAGCCGCAAACAGGAAGCCCGGCTGGACATCCGCTACATCGGTGCGCCTGATATCCCGGCCGGTCTGACCACCTACCTGGTTTCAGATTATTCCATGGAGGTGTTCTTCCTGTCCATTTACGCCGTTCTGGGTTCCCTGCTCTTGTCGAACAAGGCCCTCCGGTCACGGCTGGCAGCCAGCAAAAGCGGCCTCCTGCTGGACTATGTGGTGTCTTTATTGGCTTTGTTCCTCATCGGTCTGGTGCAGATCATCAGCACCTCTGTGGCCCTGGGCCTGATGACAGATGTGCCCATCAGGCTCAAAGAATGGGGGCTTTTGTCGGTTTGCCTGCTTATGATGCTGGGCCTGGGGCAGTTGCTCAGCCTCTTACACGAAGAGACCCGCTTGTGGATCAGCCTGCAGGTTTTGCTGGTCTTGTCCATTGCCAGCGGCTGTTTCTTCCAGTTGACCGAGCCCCTGCTCCGTTCCTTTGGCCAGTACCTGCCACAAGGTTGGACCCTGGCCACGCTTTATGGCTACCCCGTCAACCTGCCTCTCGCGGTTCCGCTGGCTTTTTCAGGGGTGCTGCTTGTGTGCGGCTATTTTATTTTGCGTCGAAACGTCAAGCAAGCCCGCTGACGCCGCCTGTTCAAGTCAGGGGAAGCAGCCGGGCGATCCAGCCAAACAGGCCTGTCCAGGCCACCAGAGCCATCAGCAGCACACCAATAATAGAGGTCAGGAAAAGCTGACTGAAGAGCTTGTTACGCTCCTGGGCCGTGGGTTCGGCCATGGTGCTGTAGGCAGCCATGGCCAGGGCCCCCAGGGTTGACAGGGGGCTGAGCGCCGCAGCATGCGAGCCAGCACTCAGCGCAATGACCATTTCCGGGGCCAGCAGGCCGGGCACCTGTTCGACCAGGTGAGGCACGGTGGGGATCAGCGTGGGCAACACCACCCCCGATGTGGAGGAGAACCAGGACAAGATGCCTCCGGTCAGGCAGATCA
The DNA here is from genome assembly GCA_964465385.1 of uncultured Oscillospiraceae bacterium. GTDB lineage: Bacteria > Bacillota > Clostridia > Saccharofermentanales > UBA5734 > JAAYBY01. The sequence continues at coordinate 11,884 of CAYXIM010000036.1, read as the reverse complement.
CAGGTGGTGCCGTCGCCGGGGTCATCAGGCGGGCCAGCCACTGGGCCAGCAGGTCAATGCCGCCCAGTTCCAGCACCTGGTTCATCAGGACACCGACCCCGGTGATCAGCCACAAGGTGCTCATGGGAATGCCAGCCAAAGCTGTTTTTTCATCGGCCACCCGGAAGAGCAACAAGAGCAGGGCCACTGCGAAGGCCGCCAAACCAACGTTGATTTGGAACACCAGAATCAGCACCGTCATGATAAGGATGCCGACCAGCGTCAGCTTTTGTTTTCGGCAAAAGGGTGGCAGCTCAGACGCCTGCATGCAAATAACCGAGCGCAGGGTGTGGTGCTTAAAGGCAACATACAAAATCAGGGCATAAAGGCCCATGCCAGCTGTCAGGCCCAGAAGCAGTGCGTATTTCAAGCCCGTGATGCCGTGGTCCTGGGCGACGGTGATGGCAATGATGCCGGTCGGCGCAATATGAGAAAAACCGCCGGCGCAGGCACCCAGAATCGCAAACGGTGCCAGTTTGATGGGTTCCAGGTTCATCTGAAGAGCCAGCGAGACGGCAATCATGGAAATCAGGGCAGACACCGGTATGGTGCCTGGGCCAATGGCAGACAGGACGGTCGCCAGCAAAAAGAGGACCAGGGGGATCAGATAAGCCTGACGGTTAAACAAGGCCACCACTTTTTTGGCAAAAAGCTCTAAGGTGCCGTTGCTTTGGGCAATGCTGAACAAAAGGGTCACCCCGGTCAGGGCAAAGAAGAGGGAGGCGTTGAAACCCTTGATCAGGGCTGCATCTGAAATGCCGCCAAGGCGTCCCAGCAAGAGTGCAAAGCCAATGGCGATGAACCCCGTGTTAATCTTGGTGGTGAAACCGATGGTGATGGCTGCCAATAAAAAGAGCAAAGAAAGCAATGCCAACCAGTCTTGCATGAAGTCCCTTCCTGTCTGTTGCATTCAAGCGTCTGTAACAAGGATCTTCACCGATTGTATAACAAGCCAGAACGCTTGTAAACGCAAAAAAACCATCAAAAAAGACACCCGCAATGGATGTCTTTGATGAATGGGTTGTCAAAACGCCTCAACCCTTGACCGCACCTGCTGTGATTCCCGAAACAAAGTAGCGGTTCATGATCAGGTAGATGATGATCATGGGCATGATGGAGAACATGCTGCCGGCCATCAGCAGGTTATACTGGGAGGCCCCTTCTCCACCAAAGTTTTTCAACGCCACAATGCCGACAGTCAGAGGGTACTGTGCGGTTTTGCCCAAGGTGAAGACCATGGTCATCAGGTATTCGTTCCAGGCAGCCCTGAAGCTCATCAAAGCGATTGTGGCCAGGATGGGCTTGGACAGTGGCAAGATGATCCGCAAGTAGGTTTGGAAGAAAGAGCAACCGTCAATTTTGGCCGATTCATCGATCTCCCGGCTGATCGTCCGCAGGTAGCCCACGGTCAGGAATAGGTTTGAGGCACCGGTCGTGAAAATTTGTACCAGCGCCGCCCCGTAAAGGTTGTTGAGGCTGACCTTGGCTGCCAGCTGAATGATCGGGTAAATGGTCACCGCACCGGCAGAAATGAACATGGTTGACAAAAACGTCCAGTATAGAAAATCTTTGCCCCGGAACTGGCCACGCTGAAACGCATAGGCCGACATGGATGTCAGGATCAAGGTTCCCGTCATGGCGATAGCGGCCAGAATCAGGGAGTTGACCGTGTAGTCAGCAAAGTTAACGGCCTTTCGGGTGACCCCCCGCCCACCAGACGACCCCATCTCCCAGGCTTCCACGAAGTTATTGATGGTCGGCTCTTTGGGCCACAGGTGGGCACCACCGCGCATAATCTCCGAGTTGGTCTTAAAAGAAGCGGAGATCGTATAGAGAATTGGAACCAGCGTGATCACCACCACAACCAGCAAGAAGATGTAGAGGAAAACGCGACTGATGAGATGTGCATGTTTCATGTGTCTTCCTCCTTATTCATGCAGCTCGCTGCCCTTGCGGGTCACGCGCAGGTAAATGACGGTTACAATGGCCAAAATAACAGCAGTGATCAGGCAGAGGGCCGACGCATAACCAAAGTTGTTGGCTGTGCCCAGCTGTCCACTGGCAAAATACTGCTTATAAATATAGCTCATCATCATCTCGGTCTGGAAGTTGGGCTTGCCGTTGGTCATGGCCAACACCAGGTCAGCCACTTTCAAGGACCCCAGCAGGGCGTTCATGATCACCATCTGGCTGACCGGTGCCAGCATGGGAATGGTGATCCTGAAGAAGCGCTGAACGGAGCTGGCGCCATCGATGGTGGCCGCCTCGTAAAGCTCTTCCGGGATGCTTTGCAGGCCCGTCATGAAGAAGAGCATGTTGATGCCAAAGTTTTGCCAGATCGAAGCAATCATCAGGACCATCATGGCCCGGGTGCCGTCACTGAACCAAATGATCTCCTTGCCGCCAAACATCTTGATGATTTCATTGATGGCACCACTGTAGGAACCAAACAAGTAATAGAAGATGATGCCCATGACGGCAACAGACAACATGGAGGGCAGGAAATAAACGGTTCTGAAAAAGTTCTTGGCCCGGATCTTGGCGGCCAGAATGTAAGCCAGAACCAGTGCCAGGGGCAGCTCAACCACGAGTTTGCCGATCGAGAACACAAAGGTGTTCTTGACCGTCTGCCAATAGCGGGCGCCGCCTTCGCTGAAGACACGCTTAAAGTTTCTCAAGCCCACAAACACCGGCGTGGCCACACCGTCATACCTGTAGAAGCTGAACCGCAAAATCCAGCCCAGCGGGTAAATCACCAGCAAGGCCAGACCGATGACGCTGATGGCGATCATGGCATACGACTGGATGTATTCTTTCGTTTTTAAACTGTGGGGTTTAGCGAGCAATGACTTTTCACCTTCCCTTACAACAATCGCAGTGATCATCGCCGCAAGCGGCGACTAGGTCCGAACAGCGGACAGGCGGCGTGCTGCCACGCCGCCTGTTATCCGACTGTTAATACATACTCATCCGAACAGACAGGTGAGGTTTATTCCCAAGCAGCCGGTTTGTAGCCAGCTTCGTAGATGGCGGTGTCAACCAGGCCATCTGCCTTGGCTTCCTGATAGGCGTCGTTGTAACGCTTGTTCAGGTCTTCAATCATGTCGTCCCAGGCCACGTCGCCGGTCATGACGTTGGTGAAGGCCTCTTCAAACGAGTCTCCCTCCAGGGTCAGCAGGCTGTCCGGGCGGACGTTTTCTGCGGTGTAGTTTTTAACATCAGACATCTTGATCCAGTTGGGATCAAAATCGATGCTGGATTCTGCGAGGACCTTTGCAGCAATGGCCGGATCCTGAGGGATGATGGCTGCTTGCTCAAAGAGGTTCTCATAGAGGCCATCGCTGTTGAGGAACACCCATGCGTCAACGGTGGCGGCAACGTGGTCTTCCGGTACCCAGGAGGTGATGGTGATGTTGCCGCGGTTGAGGGCTGCCCCTTTGTAAGCGCGATCGTAACCCACCAGAGACGGGACGTCACACACTTTCCAGTCAAACTCAGCGATAAACTGCTTGGTGTAAACCGAGTAGTCATAAGCAGGTGCGATTTCCATACCGACACGGCCTTCGGAGAAGCGCTCGCGGATGGGGTCAATGTGCTGGTCAAACGGTGTCGGGAACATCATGCCTTCTTGATACATTTTGCCGATCAGCTCAACGGTCTCTTTGTAAGGCGAGAAATCATAGACGCCCGTGTTGTTGTTGAACATGCCAACGCCCAGGGAGGCGATGCCGGCTTTACCAACAAAACGACGGAAGGTGGCTGTCCACATGGAGGTCCAGGCAAAGCCGTAGTATTCGCCATCGCCTTTTTCCGTGATGATCTTGGCATAGTCATAGATGTCTTCCCAGGACTGGGGTTCCTCGGTGATGCCGCATTCGTTAAAGATTTCCTGGTTGTAAACCATTTTGATCGGCACGTATTCGAGGGGCATGCAGACCAGTTTGTCGCCACGCAGCGAGACGCCCTGTGCGAAGAAAGGCTCCCAGCGGTCGATAACGGCCTGGACTTCCGGATACTCTTTGCCCAGCTCATAGAGGTCCATGAAGTAGCCGGCTTCCAGGTAGTTCGGCCTGTTATACATGTCGCAGATGTCCGGGTAGGTGCCGGCCTGGACCATGGTATTCAAAGCGGTGTCGTAGTTGTCGATGTTGGTTTCCATGAAGATGTAAACGCCTTTTTCGGCACCGACGGTGTCGTTCCAGTTGGCGACCTCATCTTCAAGCAGTTTTTGATAAGCACCGATTGACGAGAAAAACCAAACTTCCTCGACATCACCTGGCGGTTCTGCCTGGCTTTCAGTCTCTGCAGGTTTGGTTGTTTCGCCGCCGTCAGGTGCTTTGGTGGCTTCGGTTGGTTTGTCGCCGGCACAGCCAGCAAACACGGTCGCTACCATCAGCATTGCAAGCAACAGAGCCAATACTTTTTTCATAATGTTTCCTCTCTCCTTCTTTTTATTGTTCTGCCCCCCGTTCGGCAGGGAGCAGAGACATCCTGATTAACAAATGGATCCTTTTGTGCAACCAGCACAAGTAATCCGGGCTTATTTTAACACATAAGGATAAGTCGCGCAATTCATGTTAAAAAGATGCAATTTTTCCATGAACAAAGCTCAAACAAACGCTCAGGCCGGATGACAGATCTGAAAGCCGGCCGGCTGCCTTTTCTTTTCAAAGCCACGGCTCTTCCCTATAATGGAAACCAGGACTGAATACAGGAGAAACACCCATGTCATTGCTGATCAACAACGCACGTATCATCGATCCAGAACAAGAGCTGGTGCTTGAAAATAGTTGGCTGCTCATCGAGGCAGGTCGCATTGCAGCCATCGGGTCGCAGGCACCGCCTGCGGCAGACCAGGTGCTGGATGCATCCGGCTTGACGCTCTTGCCGGGCCTGTTTAACCTGCACGTTCATATCCAGCGCCGACACCTGGCTTTGAAAAACCGGGGTGGCCCCTTCCGGGCCGGGGCGCCAGCTGTTGAAAATGCCCCGGACACCCACCGGATCGTCTGGGCTGTCAAAAATGCCTGGCGGGAGCTGGCCGCTGGCGTCACAACCCTGCGGGACTGCGGCTCCAAAAACAGAATCAACATCGCCTTGCGCCAGCTGATCGCGGATGGCCTCATTCAGGGCCCGACGGTCCTGGCCTGCGGGTTTGGCATTGCAGCAACGGGCGGCCATGAAACCCACCGCTATCAGGGCGCTGTCGAAGTGGACGGTCCCCAGGCCGTGCGCCAGGCGACCCGAGCTGAAATCAAGGCCGGGGCGGATTTCATCAAGCTTATGGCCAGCGGCGGCATCGGCGGCATGCCCGAACACGAAGACCCGGACTGGGTTGAACTGGGAAGCGATGAGCTGGCCGCCAGTGTGCGTGAAGCACACAACCGCGGAAAAAAGACGACCGTCCATGCCATGGGTGCCGCTTCTGTTATCAAGGCCCTCGAGGCTGGCATCGACTGCATTGAACATGGGGTCAACCTGACCGAAGAGGCCCTGGATCTCATGGAAGAAAAAGCCGTGGCCTATGTGCCAACCGTGTCCGGCATCCAGGCGGTTGCCCAGCGGGAACAGGCCCACGGAGATCCGGCTTTGGCTGCACTCATGATGAGGCGGGTTGTTGACCCGCTCAAAGACAGCATCCGCAAAGCCGCAACACGCAAGATCCTCATCGGCTGCGGCACCGATACCGTTGGAGATGTTGTCACAGAACTGGGGCTGCTTCAGGCTTGCGGCTTGTCTCTTACAGGCTGCCTGCGGGCAGCCACCAGCAATGCCTCTCGCATCTGCGGGCTGGAGCAGGAGCGTGGTTTTCTGGCCGTCGGCCAGGCGGCCGACCTGCTGCTGCTTGGCAAAAACCCCTTGGAAAACCTCGAGCACCTGCGTTGTGTTGAGGCCGTGTTTAAAGACGGGGTCCATGTTGACCCCCATTGGTTGATTCAAAACTGAGGAGGAAAACATGCATCAAGATCACACTTGGGACGTGGTGGTTGTCGGAGGCGGAACGGCAGGCGTCATCGCTGCGGTGGCTGCTGCCAGAACCGGGGCCAGAACCCTCCTGGTGGAGAAATACGGCTACCCTGGTGGCGTGGCCAGCCACGGCATCCCTTTTCTTGCTTTCTTTTCCGGCCAGGGAAAACAGGTGGTGGGCGGCCTGCCCCAGGAACTGGTTGACCGCATGGTCCGCCTGGGCGGCTCTCCCGGACATTGCACGGGTGGTGTCTGGCGAACCGACCCAGACGACCCCCAGCAATTTGCCCTGACCCCTTATGATCCGGAAGCCTACGCTGTTGCCGCCATGGATCTGTTGACCGAAGCAGGTGTGCGCTGCCTGTGCCACACCCTGTTAGCCCAGGTGAGCGTTGAAGACCAGGTCATCAAACACATTGAAGTGGTCAACCAGGACGGGAAAAAAGAACTGAGCGCCCACGTTTATATTGATGCAAGTGGAGACGGCCTGCTGGCGGCTGCCGCCGGCTTCGCCAGCCGCAAAGGGGATGCGGCCATGCGCATGCAAAATGCCTCCCTCATCTTCACCCTGTGCGCCGTTGATCTGGATGCCATGGTTGCCGCCATGTCACGTGAGACGGGTTTTTCCGGTTGGCAGACCTGGCACACCCGCCTGATCCACGGCAAAAAATGTGGTAGCGACCGGCCAGGCATCATTCACGTGGCCGGCCACATGCATCCCTGGAAAGACCAGCGCGCATTGACCTTCACCGCCGTGTCGGCCCGCGAGGGCAGCGTATCCTTGAACATGACCCGCACGACGGGCATCGACGGCTCTGTCAACGAAGACCTGGTCCATGCCGAGTGGTCGCAGCGTCACCAGCTGCTTGACGTGGTCGGGGCCATGCGCCGTAACATTGCCGGTTTTGAGCGGGCCCTGGTCGGCTATATCGCCCCACAGGTCGGCATTCGAGAATCGCGAAACATCATCGGGGAGCTGGTCCTGACCCGCGACGACGTGGTTTCCTGCCGTGAGTTTGAAGACAACATTGCGCGCGGCGCCTACCCCATCGATATCCACGACCCGCTGGGCGGGCCCACCCAGTTTGTCTTTCTCAAGGGCGGGGGCTCCTATGGCATCCCCTATCGGGCCCTGGTCCCCAAGGGTTCACGCAACCTCTTGCTTGCCGGCCGCTGCCTGTCAGCCAGTCACGAAGCCCATGGGTCGACCCGTATCATGGCCACGGCCATGGCCACCGGCCAAGCTGCCGGCACCGCCGCCGCACAGCTGGTGCAAAACCAGGCGGCCCACCCACTGGACCTGGACCTGGACCACCTGCGCCAAACCTTGCGTGCCAACGGGGCCCTGCTGGACCTGGCAGACCTGTAAGCACAGGTCAACTCCAAGCCATCAAAAAGGCCGTCTCGCGACACAAACGGTGTCAAGAGACGGCCTTTGAGCTGTTGGCTGCTGGGCCGATCAGAAGAGTTTGCTGATCAGGTCCAGGGTCTTGCGCACCAGCAAGTCGCCCCCCTGGTGTCCGGTGATGCCACTGCTGACATAAGCCGAGTAGTGGCTGCCAGATTCGGCCTTCTGGGTCGGCAGGTAGCCGATGGAGTCACAGGCCAGCTGGACCAAGAAGGTCTGCTCGGCAACGCTCCTGGCTTTCATCTGGTTGCCATAGTTTAAGAACAGTTCAAACGGATTGGTCGCCAGGGCAAAGGAACCCAGGCGCACGACATGCACTTCCGTCGGATGCAGGTGGTGGTCCTGCTGGTATTGGTAGCGGGCAATGGTCCCGGCATACAGGTGCATCTGGGCATTGTCATTGTAATCAAAGGCACGGTCGGTGTTGCGGATATAATCCTTGAGCAGGCGGTCGGCCTCCCGGTGCTCGGTCATGGTGACCTTGCGCACCGGCAGCTCCACCCATTCCACCACGTGCTTGAGCACGGGGGCTTCCTGGCGCTCATCCAGGTCCAGGCCTTCATAGACAGAGACGATTTCGTTGTAGACGCGCCTGCCGGCCGTCCAGGAGCCTTCAATATCAAACATGGACGGATCGGCTTTTCGTTTGAGGACATCCCCCCGCTCGATGTTGGGGTCGTTAACGGGTGATGCTGGCTGGACCCAGCGGATCATGTCGACCGGGCACTGGTCTCCGGCAGCCCCACACAGGGCCAGCAAACGGATGTCCTGACCAAAGCGCTCTTGGAGGAGTTTGCGCGTTTTGCCCCAGAAATCCGATGAAATGAAGGTGCGATGCTGAACAGTTTGGGCCGGGCAGGCGATGTTTGCCACAACCCCGCTGAGTTTTTGCTGGTCATCGAAGACATAAATCAGCTCCACGCCGGAGTCATTGCCGCCTTCCAAGGCGTCAAAGTTGGCCAGGTTGGTGTCCCCCCACATCCTGGCGGTCCCGTCATCATAACCCACACGGCGGCAGTGGCCAACCACAGCCCGGCCAAAGGCGTTGATGACCGATCCAGCCTGGCGGTTTTGCCAGGCCTGCAGAACCGATGCCTCAATGCGGTCTGCCAGATAAGTGAAGGCCTCTTCAGGATCCATGACGTTTTCTTTGTTTTTTTCGGCCACCTGGGTGACGTATTGTTTTTCCGGTGGCAGGTAGCTTTTCAACACCTCCAGGGTGCTGCCAGACGAGCTGCCGCGGTTGGCATAAAGGATAGAGGTGTGGGTGTGGGTTGCCGCCAAGATCACTTTCTTGGGGTCAAGATCCGGCTGCTTGGCAGCCAGGCGGCTGCGCACCTCACGGGTCAGTGCAGCGCTGACCGATACGATGTCGCAGGCGCACAAAACCAGTTGGTCTGAACCGGTATCAATCGCCAGGGATGTTGCATAGATGGGGGTCTCCACATAATCAGAGATCCGTTCTGCAAACTGTCCCGCCAGATAAACCGGTTTGTCGGGGGTCAGGTCGATTTCCGACCAGCCAATGAGCATCTGTTTGTCCATAAGCCAAAGATCCTTTCCTTGCTTGTGCCGCAAGGGCACACAATCTGTTCAAGGGTGGCGGCCAGCCTAAAACGCCGTTGCGCCCACCCTTCTCTCTGTCACAAACCCCCTCATTGGAGGGTGCCACATGAGAAGCCACATAAAGTATACGCACCTGCCTAAAAGCTTGTCAATTCATTCACCGGTTTCGACAGTGTCAACTTGTTCTCGGTTTGAGCCAGAAGCAAACTCCCCTTGTTCGGATCATACTGCAAGGCCCCCTTCTGTGATGGCCTTGTACAAGCGATACTGGGCACTGGACCTGTGGCTGGTCTGAAGCGGCCTGGATTCGTCGTACCCCTCGAAAGAAAGCCGTTCCCTCAACGTCCTGGTCGGACGGATTGCTCGCTCGCGCCCCACACTTACGTTTCCGGGCTCGATACAGCCACCGTTGAGCACATGGACCCGCAAGCGACTGATCGTCTCAAGACCCGTCCTGCTCCAGCCCAAAGGCCTGCTGGACAAGCGGCTGGATAAGACATGGCTAACCAAGCCCTCTGCACAGCTGCCACCTGCTTGCTCACTTGGGTCATACCAAATCTGGATCCCGTTCCAGTTATTGCGCAGGTAACTCAAAAACGCCTTTCCTGTTTCCTGCCTACTCACTGCACAAATCACTTCCCATGATCGCTTCCACCATGTGCACAATCTTTAAACGATTCCCTGCTACCAGTTGTTCCATGATGTACTGGCGGTAATTTGAATGCTGTCCCACAACCGCATTCAGGTACTGGATGAAATGGAACCGGTCCAGCACAAAGCGGCTGTTTTTGATCCAATCAAGACCCGTCTTGATCCAGGCCGCACCATCTCCGTGAATGTACACCTTGAGGTCATCACGGTCTCCATAGCGCTCGTAGATGGCATGGGCCACACGCAGCCAGAACTCTTCAACAGCCTCCTTGTTGCAGCTGGTCAGTAAATGCCGCTGTGGCAGCTGCCAGCGGTCCTTGCCCACCTTTATGGCCGGTTCATGGATGGCTGCCAGCTTGACGATGGTGTCCTTTCCACCTGTCTGCAAAGCCACATGATCCTCATCTGCCTGGATGTGGATGATGGGCACATCCGGCCGTTGGGGCACAGGATCCAGTTTGCAGCCTGTGACCTGGCGTGTCTTATTCATGACCGTCTGCCGACTCACCTGGTTGTCACAACAAGCCTTTGCACTCTGCTGGTAGGAGCTATAGACTGCAGACTGGCACAGCTTGACTGAAAGACCTTTTTCCACCCGCTCATAGGGATCCAGACCCACAAGGTCATCCACCAGGTAGCGACGAAGGCCTGTCTGCTTGTTGCGGTAGTAGCGGCGGCTAAACTGAAGCAGGCCATGTTCGGACAATAGATCCCGGGGTACATCTTTATGCTCAACCACCCAGCCTTGACGCAAGCTGGGGTTTTCAAACAAGGTCTGGTCGATTTCCATAAGCTTTTCTTCAGCCACACGGCAGACGAAGGCCTTTGCTGTGTGGCTGGCCTCTTGCAGGCCTTCTGTCAGGCCCCGGGTGAAGTCAATGTCCAAAATTTGGTTGATGAACTGTTCTGCAATCTGTTGTATACTACCCATTGAAGAAATCTCCTGTCGTTGGTTTTTTGTGGGTTTTAACTGCTACACAGTTTACCACACGGGAGGTTTCTTCTTCTTTTTCCAACCGAGAATTACTTTACACTAACACCGGTTTCGGGTGCCCAGACCAGGTCTGGATCCAATGGATAGAGGGGGCGGCGAATCTTGTGGTAGGGGATTCGCATCGGGTCCTGGGGCATCAGGCCGGGAACCTCCACAGCAATCAATCTTTTTGCGATCGGGCCAAAAGCCGCTTTGTAGTGGTGGGTGGACTTGAGCACCAGGATTTTTTGCCGGGTGGGGTCGATCCCGTGCGCGTAAAAAAGCGCTGTGTCATACGGCTGCGTCCGCCGGGCGGCCAGGATCACCTGGATGCCACCAATCTCCACGACCGCGCTTTTACCCAGACGGACCGTGACGCCCGCGCTCATGGGTCCCCGGTTTTGGTAGGTGCCATCGCTGAGCAGGCGCACCCGCGCCTGGCACCGGATGGGTGCGCCCAAAAGGTCCGGCTGGACCAGGCCACCCAGCTTGAGGTCCAGCAAGGCGCCAACTCCTGCCTGGTGCACAGCTTCGACCGCCTGTGGATCTGTGATCAGGGCAAAAGCCACCCCCTGGCAGTTTTCATCAATCAAGCGCCGCAGGATGTGGGTGCCATCGCCAGGCCCGCCACCACCCGGGTTATCGGTGACATCGGCAAACACCACAGGCCCTGTTTGGGTCTGGCGGGCCAGGTCCAGCGCCTGATCCAAGGTCGCGGTGGGGTTTCGCAGTTCTTGCCGGTCTGCCCAGACCGCACGGGCCAATTCAGCGGCCAGCTTTTCAGCTGCTTGACGGTTTGCGGCCACAGCAATGGCCGTTGCGCCCAAGGCCGGTGTATCGGCACACAAAAACCCATGGGCCAGGGAAACTGACAACACGCCGGGCCGTTTTTTCATCTGCTGGATCAAGGTCAGGTAGCGGCTCATGGGCGCTTCCAAGGTGGTCAAGGCGGGAATAATCAAAGGCAGGTGCACACAGGCCATCTGGGGGGTTTGCGTCCCGCGCAGCATGCCCAGGAGCAGCCGGGCAGCCTCATGGCCGCGCTCGTACATGTCCACGTGAGGATACGCTTCATAAGCAATCAGAACATCCGCCTCACGCGCCATGTGAGGTGACACGTTGGCATGCAGGTCCAGGGTTGCCACGATGGGGACAGACGGGCCAAGGTGCTTGCGGATAGCGCCCAGCAAATCACCCTCCCCATCGCCGCTGGACTCGGTCACCATGGCCCCGTGCAAGCTCAACAAGACCGCATCGACCCGGGGCATGTGTTCAAGCCC
>CAYXIM010000035.1:0-17697 GCA_964465385.1 uncultured Oscillospiraceae bacterium | reverse complement strand
CAGCCTGTCCTTTTTGTTTTTCAGGCGCTTGTTTCAGGTGATCGCGGCACTCGCTGTGAACCTGTTGCTGCTGGCAGGGGCCTTTGTGAACCAGACAGCTTACACCTTTCCACTCTTAGGGCTGACCCTTTTCGGCTTGCTGGTTTCTCTGGCAGGGGCTTACGGTGCCGCCCAGGCCAAGGGCATGAAAGAAGTGGTCGCCGATGCGCGTTTTTACCACCGCTTGACAGCGGCAGTCATGGCAGGCCTCATCCTGCTTTTATCGTTCTGGATTGCGCCACGCGAAGACGGACACTGGCAGGCAAGCTGGCTGATTCGCCTGGTTGAAGATGTGTCATCCTTGCTGGCTCTGGACAGCCGGCAGCTGGCGACCGGCAGCCTGTTCAAGCTGGCGGATGTGGGTTACCAGCCCCTGGGTGACCGGCTGGGTGGAGATGTGACGGCAGACCACACGGTTGTCCTGGATGTGGTCTGCCAAAAACCCGGTCTGTTAAAAGGGACGGTCTATACCACCTACGACGGAAAACGCTGGACCAACCCCCAGGCCTTGACGCGCTACCGCTATGGATCCTTGCTTTTATCGGGTCATCAACGCCACATCTTTGAACCCGTGTGGCTGTTTGACAACCGATACAAAACCGCGGCAGTGACCACGCGTGATACCCTGGCGGTTTCCAGCCGGCAGGCGGAGCGCTCGGTTTTTATACCCGGCATTCCCCTGGACATTCAAGCGGAAAATTTTGACCGGCACCTGCTGTCTTTCAACCAACAGGGCACGGTGTTCTTCGCAGACGGCGGGCGAAAAGGTCGCAAGGTGATCGTTGATGCCCTCTGGATCGACCGGTCTGCCCCAGATGCCGACCGATTGCTGCTGGGTCTGGAAGCACAGATGGCAAGCCAAAAAGACCCCCGCGCACCGGACAAAGAAGCCCTGCTCGCCCTTCCTGAAAACCTACCGGCTTCGGTTTATGAGCTGGCGCAAGACCTGACCACTTCCCAGCGCTCTGCCTATGCCAAGGCAAGGTCTATCGAGAACTGGCTGAGCACCCACATGACCTATACCCTGACACCAGGAGAGCCGCCAGAAGAGGCGGATTTTGTGGCTGCCTTTTTGGAAAGCAGGGCCGGCTATTGTGTTTATTTTGCCAGTGCCATGACGGTCTTGGCGCGCTGCGCCGGCCTGCCGGCCCGCTATGTCACTGGCTATGCCCTGCACCAGGAGGCAGACCGGCTTTCAGACCAATCCTACGTGGCCACCCGCATGTCCGCCCATGCCTGGGCAGAAGTCTATCTCCATGGACTGGGCTGGCTTGTCTTTGACCCATCAGGCGCGTTGGCCCGCCCCTATTATGCGAAAGAAGGCGACCTGGAAAAGCCGCCAGTGACGCCGCCACCGGCACAGCAGGTTCCAAAGGAAGAAAGCGATGGGTCGGTCGGAGAACGGTTAGATCCGGAAGGTGGAAAAAGGCCCTGGCGCCTGGTCTGGATCGTTCTGGCTTTGATGCTGCTTGCTGTGGTCCCGGTTGTCGGTCACCTGGGACCCCGCTTCGGATCCAAGCGGTTGAAAAAGCGCTTTGACCGCCGCTTTCCCAACCCAACTGATCGGCTGATGCGGCTCTTCAAGCGCTCGCAGGAACAGGTTTCCTGGCTGGGCTTTGAGCTCTTGCCCACCGAAACCCTGGCTGAATACCTGGATCGGGTCAAAAATGTGGACGGGTTGAGGGGCTTAAACGACGCCTGGCTGCCTGTTATTCACTGGCTTTATGGCGACGTGACACCTGCCGAGGCGGATGTTCAAACGTTGTGGGCGCTCTGCCTGCGTTTTGAAGAGACACTCCATCAACAATGGGGGGTGTGGCGGTATGGTTTTCGACGCCTTTTCCGGTTTGGTTCCTGATAAGGCAGGTGCCAGAAGGGTCCCATCCACCTGTAACAATTGCTTCAAGACCGCGTCGGATCGTGGGTTTTTTTGCGCAGGCTGACAGCCAAGAGGAGGGCGGTCAGGGTGCACAGCAAGGCCAGGGTCCAATAGGCACCGGTGACATCGCTGGAAGAGACAAAACGGCTGATCAGGGGCTGAAAGGCGACCCCACCCAGACCGGCTGAAAAAATCATCAGGGAGAAGACGGGGGCGGAATCAGCCGGGAAGAGGCTGCTGCTGCTTAAGGTCAGCCCGATGTAGACGGGTGAAAAACCAATGCCGATCAAGGCCATGGCCAGCAGCTTTAAAGGCGCACCCGGCAACAGCAGGAGCAGCACAATACCCAGTGCCGCTATCAGGAAGGCGGGAGCCATCACCACGGCTGGGTTGGCGAAGCGGCTGGTGAACAAACGCCCCACAATACCTGAAAACCAGTAGACAGACAAAGAAACGGCGGCCAGGTCGCCCAGACCGATGGTCGCATAATAGGTGCCGATCCAGAAGGTCAAGGCTGATTCAGAACCGACGTAAACAAACATGGCCAAAATGAACAAAAGGATGCGCCGGTCCTTGATCAGGTGGAAAAAAGCCATGCCTTTACGAGGCTGACCTTCTCGGGCAAAGTGATCAATGTTGCGGGAAAACAGAAAAAAACAGGCGGAGGCGGCATAGAGGAGGGTCGCTAACAAAAACAAGGGGCGATAGGCCTGATGACCCAGCCAAACGGCCAGAAGCAGGGGGGTGAAGACGGCACCCAGACTGAAAAGGGATTGCAAGAGGTTTAAAAAGCGGTTGGCACCCCGGCCGTGGTTGTCTGCGGCCAGGGACATAATCGTGCTTTCATAGCCCCCGGAGCCGGAACCAAAGACGAAAAAACCGGCAACAACCAGCGGAACGCTTCTGGCAAAAAAAATCATAATGGAGCCCGTGGTGACCAGAACAGACGTGACCAGGGCCGCCTGGCGTTTACCCATCCGGTGGCCCAGTTCACCGACAAATAAAACGGCTGCTGTAGAGCCGGTAAAGAGGGCACTGATCATCAGGCCCATCTGTTGTTCAGTGGCCCCCAAAGCCCCTGTGATGTTTTGAACCAGTTTTTGGTTGGCTGCTAAAAAACTGCCCATCACCAAGAATGCAACAAGAGAAAAGACATTGTAAGCCTTGTTTTTGACCACGCGTATGACCCTGCACTTTTTTATAATGAAGACCAGTATAGCATTGACAGCTTTAAAGCCACAAGAAAGGCTTACGCACACGGGTGGAAACCAACGGTTTATCAGGGCTGCTTGCATTGCCAAGCAGCCTGTGAACCAGTATGATAAAAGCAATCCAAGCGGGGAGGTTGCACATGCGGCACATCGCCTGCACAAGCTTAAGACCCTGTTTACAAGCCCATGGTCGGAACCAGCCAGGCGCCCAACACAGCCCGGCTCCTGACCCGACGGGTGCGCAGGCACAGGCGGAGACAATACGCCGCCAGTTTGAGGCAATCCGTTTTGGTGAAGACCGGCCCAGAACCGATCGGCCAATAGATTTACTGATGGGATTTTGGCTGACCCTGTTATACCATGGCCGTAACAGCCACAACAGCCTGGGCAGACGGCGCGCGCTTCAAGAAGCCAACCGTTTTTGGCATGCTTCAGGCTTTCAACCCGTGCTGTATCGGGCTGGGGAGACGGCTGGGACGCTGGTCTATGAACAGCTGCTGGATGCGGCGCAAAAATATTACCGGACCTGCCGGGAAGACCCTTATTTTGGAAGCCGTTTCTTTCGCCTGGTCAGGCTGACGCCTGAGCAAATTGCTGAAAAAGCAGCGGCTGAGACAGCCGAGCTGATCTTTGACTATTGGCTGCGGGTGGATTCACTTGACCATCGCCAGGCGCTTTTTCAGGCGGCCTGGTTTGCGTTCGCCCCTGCTTTTCCGGATCACCCCCAGGCCCTGGTAAACCACATGAAGCAGGCGCCGGGATCGGTTCGCGAAGCCTTGGCGCTTTTGTTGGGGGTTGTCCTGTAGCCGTGGGAGGATGCTATGCCTTTGATTGATGTGTTGGATCTCAATAAAAAATACGGTAACAAGCAGGTGCTCCAGAACCTGACCCTTGGCTTTGAAGCCGGGCGCGTCGTGGGTCTTCTGGGGCCCAATGGCTGTGGCAAAAGCACCCTGCTAAAAATTCTGGCCGGCCTGATCGCCGATTACAGCGGTCAGGTTCTGTTGGCTGGCCAGCCGCCAGGCATAGACAGCCGGGCCTTCGTGTCTTTTTTACCTGAACGGCCTTTCTTAAGCGACTGGATGCGGCCGGTCGATGCCTGCGCCTTGTTTGCGGATTTTTACACCGACTTTGACCGCCACAAGGCCCAGGAGCTGCTTGAGGTCTTCCGGCTGGACGGCCGGCAAAAGATTAAAACCATGTCCAAGGGCATGCAGGAAAAAATGCAGCTGGCCCTGGTCCTGGCCCGCCAGGCGCGGGTTTACCTGCTGGATGAACCCATGGGCGGGGTGGATCCGGCTTCCCGAAGTGCCATCCTGGAGGCTATCAAGACCTATTATCCCAAAGAAGCCCTGGTCTTGTTTGCAACCCATTTGATTTACGATGTGGAAGATCTCTTTGACGAGGTGGTCTTTCTGGGCTTTGGTGAACTGATCCTGCAGGGCACAGCCGACCAGATCCGCAGCCAATACGGCAAAAGCATCGATGCTTTGTTCCGGGAGGTCTTCGCATGATAGGCAAACTGATCAAGCACGAATGGCTGGCCAGCCGTCGCCTGGTTCCCCTGATCTGGCTGGGTGCGGTGGCCATGGCTGTGGTCAATGGCCTGGCTGGCTACCTGGACATCGGCTGGCTGGGCAATTTGTCGCTGATTTTCCTCATTTTACTGGCTATCGGCCAGGTTCTGGTGACCTATGTGGTGGTCATCAGCCGCTACTATAAAAGCCTGTACAGTGCTGAAGGCTACCTGACCCATGCTTTGCCGGTCCCGGCCAGGGCCCTGGTGACCAGCAAGGTGCTGGTTTCCTTCGGCTGGCTTTTAGCCAGCTACTTGGTGGCGGCACTACTTTTCGGGGTGGTTGTCAGCCACCTGGCCCGCCAGCAGGCCACCACGGTTCGCCAGCTCTGGCAAGAGCTTCTGGCCTTGACCGGTTTGACGCCGGATCAGGTCAGGTCCTTGCTCTTGCTGTTTATGGGCTTTTTGCTTTACACCCTGCTTTACCAGCTGTCCCAATTTTTCTTCAGTATCACGCTGGGAAGCTTGTCTCGCTTTCACAAGCTGGGCCTGGCTGGCCCCATCCTGGCCTACCTGGCCGTCAACCTGGGTCTTCAGGTGCTGGTCCTGATTGGTATGCTTTTGCTCCCCATCGGTTTAACGGTGCAGTTTGAAGCTGGACAACCACTGGTGCGGCTGGTCCGGCAAAGCATGTGGGTGCTTTTGAAAGAACCGACGCAAAGCCCCAACCTGCTGGGCCTGGGTGGCCTTCTGGTTGGTCTTGTCGCCATGGTTTTTTTGTTCTGGGGTAGCTGCCGGTTGATTGAAAAACACACCTCCCTGCGCTGACAGTCAGGGGGAGGGCGTTATGCCTTCAACCAGCAGGTAGTAGTACGGTTCTTGGGGATCTAAGCGAACACAATCCACGCCTTGGTCCAGATCAAAACCCATGTTTTGCTGGGTAATTTTTAGCCCGTTGCTGCTTTGCAGGCAGGCTTGAAGGTCTGTGACAGGCAAGTTGGAGCCCAGGCGGGTGGCCAGGTCATAGCCTAAACAGTTGGGCAGGGAGCCCTTGTGTCGGTAAAAATCGTGGCTGCCGTTTTTTTCAAGCACAAGCGACAGGTCGATGCTGCCGCCGGCCGGAACGGTGGCTGGAACCGTCAGATAAAGGATGCGGTCCACGCGGCCTGATTCCCCGAAAAGCTCTTCCAGCCAACCGGTTTCGTAACGCGCCAGCGGTTGATCGGCCATGAGGCCGTAGCTGAACAAATAGGTATAAAAGGCGTCGAAGCGCAGGTCGAAGAAGACCTGCTGTTCTTTTTGCTCTGCCGGCGTTTTCAACTGGTTGTAGCTGTTGAATTGGTTATCAAATGCCTTGTAAAGCGCATATGTGATTGCTTTAAGTGAACTTTTTTCAACAGTCAGTTGGGCATCGATATCCAGCTCGGTGCCCTTGTCCCAACCCATGTTTTCATAGCCCTGCCAGCGGATGTCGGATAAGTTTCCGCCCACAGCGATCAGGCAGTAGCCGGATGAAGCCAGGCTTTCCCGCTGGGGATCTGGCAGAGAAAACCCTTGGGTTGCCTCTGTATCATCGACCCAACTGATGCCGTGAAAGCCGTAGGCTAAAACCCGGGTTTGTGCGTCTTTTCGGTAGGAAACGGCCAGGCTGGGGTTGGCACCTGTGCTGTCCTCTGGCAAAAGGATGGGGTCAAACCAGTAGACAGTCACTGGCAGATCCGGGAAAGAGGGGGGCGAAAAAACCTGTTCCAGATACGGGGTTTCTTCCAGCAGGGCCCGGTAACCCTGCCAGTTTTCAATGGCGCGCAGGTTCAGTTGACGGTTTTCATCGGCTGTGTCACCCCAGGCGCCTTCAAAAAAACCGGTGTAAGGGCCAAGTGTGATCGCTGGTTTAAGGGTGGCCCCATCCAGGGATATGTGCACCGGCTGGTCCACCCAATCCTGCAAAGAGGTGGCCACCGGATAGGCCAGCGTGACCGTCTGGTCTTTGGGGGTGGTGTTTTTAACCCGATAGTGGTCGGTCACCTTGGCCTTGGCGGGAACACCTGTATCAGGGGACGGGTCAAAAGCAAAGGTAAGGGTGCGTTCACTGGTGAGGTCTTGCGGGTCATCAACCAGGGTCAGTGGCAAGAGTGGTCCATCGTAAAACATAAAGGATGGCACGTCTTTGCCGTCAATGTGTTCGAAATGAACCCCGTTTACACCCCCCACCTGGGCGCCTTGAAAAAAAGGCAGGCGGGTCAAGGCCAGCCAGCTGCCACCAGCCAAAAGAACCAGGCTGGCTGCCAGGGCCAGGATCCGACGCCAGGCTGGCTGGCGGGGTTTGTCCCAAAAGCCGGCGGCTTCAATCAAGTCGGGATCGATTTGTCCCAGGGCTGCGATCAGGTGTGCTTGTTTCATGGCTGATAGCCCCTTTCAATCAGGTGGTTTCGCAAGGCCTCACGCATGCGGTGGAGCCGCAGCGACAGGACGCTCTTTTTAAGGCCGGTTTTGGCTGCGATCTCGTCCAATGTGGCCAGATAGACATAACGGCCGATGAAGATGGTTCGGGCCTGAGGGGGTTGTTGTCGCAGAAAGGTGCTGATTTCCCGAGCCAGTTCAGATACAACCAGCGCCTCATGAGGGTCTGGAAGCAAGGCCATGGTCAACGACGCGTGACCGGTGAAGGCAGCCAGTTCGTCCAACGCCTGGGGCCTGAAGCCCCCGCCTCTTTTGAGTGCCTGCCTGGCTTCAAGTTTTTTCAAAGCCTGACGCCTGGTGATGGTCCCCAGCCAAACGCGCAGGTGGTCTGGTTTTTGCGGTGGCATGGCCTGCCAGGCGCGCAGCCAGGTGTCTTGCACGCATTCTTCAGCGTCTTGGCGGTTATTGAGGATGCGCATGGCGATCGCCTGGCAATAGGAACCGTAACGGTCTTCCGTCTGCCGGATGGCGTCCTGGTTTCGCTCCCAAAACAAAGCGATGAGTTCCTGGTCGTGCATGGCTGGTCCTTTCCTGAAAGCTGGCCTTCACTTCAATAGACCGCTCCTGATCCACGATCTTTCATCGCTTCAAAAAACAGCTTGATGCAGGGGGGTGTGGCACGCTCGAAGCCTTTTTACAAACCCTTGAGTGTGCGAAACAGGAACGAGAGCGAAGCTGCATGCACCAGCAGCAGGGCAGGCACCAACAGCACAAAAGACAGGGTTTTGGTTTTATGGCGGGCCAGCATCATGCCAAGTAAGGCGCCGCCAGAGCCACCCAGAACGATCATAAGCCACAAAAGCCGTCCCGGGATCCTGCGCTGGTGGCGAATCGCTTTAGCTTTATCTATGACGAACAAGAGAAAGGTGACCAGGTTCAAGGCCACATAGAAAAACCAACACACCAGTAACGGTACCTGTTTGATACAAACCACCTGCTTTCATCCAGAGTATACGCCTTTAAGGACTGGCTTGCACGTTTGTGGTCGATCAAACTGACCAAAACAAAGCGGCTCTTGTCTCCGATCTGTCGAACTTATCAGCCAGGCATTGACGTCTTTGATCCACCCTTGCTATCCTTAAATCAATTACAAACGCAAGCATTCAATCACAAACACTCATAGGGGTTGGCTGTGTTCTCAGAACAACGACAAGCATTTATTTTAGATTGGCTCAACCAGTCGGGTAGCGTTCGTTCACAAGAGCTGGTGGAGACCTTGGGTATCAGCACCGCCACAGTCAGGCGTGACCTCAGCGAGCTGGAAGAGCAAGGTTTACTCAAGCGCACCCATGGCGGTGCAGTCAGCTTGACCAGCGCCCTGTTTGAACGCGCTTACGGGGATGCAGCAGGCAAACAAGGTGCTGAAAAAAAGGCCATCGCCCAGATTGCGGCCAGCCTGGTCGCAGAGGGAGAGACGGTCTTGCTGGATTCTGGCACAACCACACATGAAATTGCCCGGCAGCTTGCCAACAAAGAAGTCACCCTCATCACCAATTCCATGACCTTGCCACCTGAGGACATGCCTTTTCGCCCCACCCTGCTTTTGACAGGGGGCCACTATAGAAGCCACACCCAAGCTTGTGTGGGGCCGCATGCCCAGGCCCTTATTCGATCGGTCCGGCCTGACAAAGCCTTCATCGGTGCCAACGGCATCGTTGACATGGAATTTACAACGCCTCATGCCAGCGAAGCAGCCATCAAACAGCTGATGATTGAGGTATCCAAAGAAAAATACCTGGTTGCCGACCACACCAAGTTCCAAAAGCGCTCGTTGTCGGTTGTCGGGTCCGTCTCCGTCTTCAACGCCCTCATCACAGATGACGGGGTGACAGAAGACACGGCCTCGTTTTACCGGACCCGTTTTGTTCCCTTGCTGACCCCCAGTACATTTGAACCAGAACAGAAAGGAGCTGCCATGGATATCAGTGAAATCATGAAACCTGATCTGATTGAGCTGGCTGTGAAAGCCACACAAAAAGAGGACGCCATCCATGAACTGATTGCCTTGTTGCATCAACATGGTGTTATTGACGAAAAACAAGACCTGTTCCAAGCGGTTATGGAACGAGAAGCAGCGTTTTCGACCGGCATTGGCATGGGGATTGCCATCCCCCACGCCAAATGTGCCTGTGTCAAGAAAGCGGCCATCGCGTTTGGTAGAAGTGACCAAGGTGTGCGGTGGACCGGAGAAGAAGAGACGACAGCTCATTTGATTTTCCTGATTGTCGTGCCCATCGAAGCGCAAAACCAGCACTTGCGCCTGCTGGCACAAATTTCACGAAAACTCGTTCATGAATCTGTCCGACAGAAGATCATGCAAGCCCAGACAGCAGAACAAGTCCTTCAAGCACTCAACGCATAAAGAGAAAGGAATGAAAAAAGGATGAAACTCGTTGCGATTACCAACTGCCCGACCGGTATTGCCCATACCTACATGGCGGCAGAGGCCCTTGAAAAAGCCGCCGGAGAACTGGGGGTTGACATCAAAGTTGAAACCCAGGGTTCTATTGGTGCCGAAAACGTGCTGACAGAAGAGGACATCCGAGAGGCTCACGCGGTGCTGATTGCGTCAGCCGTCAAAGTCGATCTGGACCGCTTTGCCGGCAAGACGGTTGTTGAATGGCCCGTGGACAAGATCATCAAAGAAGCCAAAAAGGCTGTGGCATACGCCATGAAAGCTGAAGCTGCCCCAGAGGCCAAAGAGCAGGCGCAGGACCAGGCACAAGAGCCGACAACCTTCACCAACCGTGGGGTGCTGCGCCACTTGTTCACCGGTATTTCCTACATGATTCCCATTGTTGCCGCAGGCGGCCTGCTGATCGCCATCTCTTTCCTGTGGGGACTGGAACCAGCTGAAACGTCTCTGGGAGGCATTTTAGGTGTTTTGGGCGGTGCGACGCTGACTTTCATGCTCCCCATCTTTTGTGCCTTCATCGCCTACTCGATCGCCGATCGGCCGGGCATAGCACCCGGGCTGGTTTTGGGCTTCATCTGCGATGAAGTGATCGGTGCCGGTTTCCTGGGGGCCATTATCGCAGGCCTGGCAGTCGGCTATTTTATTTTGTTGCTCAAAAAAGTCAAACTGCCCCAAGGGTTACGGGGCATCAGCACCGTTTTGTTTATCCCCTTCTTAAGCATTGTCGTGGTTGGCCTTCTGATGATTTATGTCATTGGCACGCCCATTGCGGGCCTGATGGATGTGTTGACCAATGCCCTCAACAACCTCAGCACGTTCAGTGCCATCCTGCTTGGTGTTGTCATGGGGTTGATGACCGCCTTTGACATGGGAGGGCCTTTCGACAAAGTGGCCTACACCTTCTCGGTTGGCTTGCTGGCTGAGAACATCACAGCACCTATGGCGGCCAACATGGCGGCGGGCATGACCCCGGCGATCGGCCTGGCCCTGGCAACCATTTTGTTCCGCAAGAAATTCACACCAGCAGAGCACGAGGCTGGAAAAACCGCCTGGCTTCTGGGTGCCTGCTTTATCACGGAAGGTGCCATCCCCTTTGCGGCAGCTGATCCGCTCCGGGTCTTACCGGCAACCATGATCGGTTCAGGTGTTGCAGGCGCCTTGTCCATGCTGTTTGGCTGTACGCTGGCAGCACCGCACGGCGGCATTTTCGCCATCGCCATTCCCGGCGTGGTCGGCAAAGTGCCGCTTTACATTTTGTCCATCCTGATTGGTGCCCTGGTCACGGCGTTGATCGTTGGGTTCACCAAATCAATCGGTCGAAAAAACCTGGCCTGAACAAGAGGCATGTGATCAGCTTAGAACGGGGGGACGACCATGATCAAACGGCACTATATTTTTAACGGAGAAGAAGGCTTTCATGTTCGTCCCGTCACAGTCTTCACGAAACTGGTCAAGGCTTTTGAAAGCGATGTGCGCATCCACTTTGAAGGTGAGGCCTACAATGGAAAAAGCCCGTTGGAGATCATGAGTGCCTGCATCGAAGACCAGATGGCTTTTGATCTCGAACTGGACGGCCCCGATGAAAAGGCCTTGGATCAAGCCATTCGTGAAACCATGGTGCTGGGTGAAGAACCGTTCTTTCAAGCAAGCAGGACACAAAGCAGACCAGATGACGCGCCGGAACCTGTGACACAAGCAGGGCATGCGGCGATGGATGATGCACAGAGGCCAGCCGGCGCCTATCAAGGCCTGGGCGTATCGCCCGGCCTGGGCGTCGGCAGGGCCTTTGTGTTTCATCCCTTTGATGTGGTAGAAGAACAAGCCCGTTACACGGCTAAAGCCGCATCCGCCAAGCACGAACAAACGGTTCTGGCAGATGCAGTCGACCGGCTTGACCGGGACCTGCAGGAAGATGAAGCTCGTTATGGGGGAGGGATCCGCCAAGACCTGATCCGGGCTCACCGTGAACTCTTAAGCGATGAGACTTTTCAGCAAAAACTGATCAGCTTGATTGAAACAGACAAACGGGTTGCCGCAGATGCGCTGTTGGCAGCTGCTCGCTACTACCAGGAGCGTTTTTCACACTACCAGCAAGAGCGCATGCGTCTGCGGATGGCCGATATTCAGGACCTGTGCTACCGTTTGTATGAAAAAATAACCGGCCGATCCAACCGGCTGCAGGTCACGGGAGCGGACCGGGTGATCGTTGCACAAGATCTTTTGCCGTCTCAAACGATGTCAATCAAAGCCGACCAGGTGGCCGGCTTTATCCTGGAGCAGGGCGGGCCCAATGCGCATACGGCCATTCTAGCCCGTTCACTGGGGATACCGGCCTTAAGCGGCGTCTCCGGTCTGCTGAACCTGATCCGGGACGGGCAGACCATCGCCCTGGATGCGGACGCAGGCTACTTTCTAATCGATCCTGATGAACAAACCCAAAAGCGCTTTGAACAGGTACAAGCCCAAAGGCATGATGAACGGCGCTTGCTTTTGGCCACCGATGCACAGCCCAACACACAGACGGCAGATGGTGTCGTCTTTTCTCTCCTGGCAAATGTCCAGGCCCTTGAAGAAGTTGACGAGGCGGTGGCACATGGGGCAGAAGGCATTGGCTTGTTCCGCACGGAGTTTTTATACATGAACCGTGCGACGCCTCCCGCTGCTGAAGAGCAGTTTGAGGCTTACAAGCAGGCGCTTTTGGCCATGAAGGGACAGCCTGTGACCTTTCGCACCCTGGATGCTGGCGGAGACAAGCCGATTGAAAGCCTGGTTTTGCCTCAGGAAAGCAACCCATTCCTGGGTGTTCGCGGCATCCGCTACAGCTTGCAGGGCAGTGCTCTGTTCCAAGAGCAACTGCGTGCCCTCCTGATGGCCTCTGCTTTCGGCCCCGTCAAGATCATGTTCCCCATGGTATCGATCCTGGAAGAAGTGATCCAGGCCCGCCGGCTGCTGGAAACAGCCCGCAAGCAGCTGATCCAGGATGGCCACCCGGTTGGGGACGTTGAGGTTGGTATCATGATTGAGACCCCCTCTGCTGCCTTGATCAGCAACCGGCTGGCTGAACACATCGACTTTATGAGCATCGGCTCCAATGACCTGGTTCAGTACACGTTGGCTGCCGACAGGGGCAATGCGGCACTTGCAGGCCAGGCCAGCGTCTACCACCCGTCTGTCTTGGCCTTGGTTGAAACAGTTGCGCGGGCTGCACGAAACAACCACATACCGTGGACGGTCTGTGGTGAAAGCGCCGCGGATCCTTTAGCTGCTCTTTTTTATGTTGCGTGTGGCGTGTCGGGCTTGAGCCTGTCACCCTATCGTATTCCCGAACAAAGACGCTTTTTCAGACAGCTGGATCTGGGGAAAGCGGCAATCAATTCGGAAGCCATCAGCCAACTGATCGCCATGGCAACGGCTGAGGAAGCAAAAAATCAGTTAATCCGGTATACTGGTAACGGCACAAAAAATAGATAACACAAAGGAGAAGCACATGTACACCAAAAAAATCTTACGCCCCCCGTTTTTTGAGATCGGACCCAAACAATATTTGTATGGTGACGACATTTTAGACTTGGCGCTGATCGCAGAAGAAGCGTCCAAAAAGCATCAGGTGCAGGTCATCTATACAGCCCCGTATGCTGATCTCCGGCGGGTGGCAGAGGCGACGACAGAACTGATCGTCTTCGCGCCGCATATGGATCCCATCCCGGTGGGCCGAGGCCTGGCAGATGTTCTGCCCGAATCCGTTCGTGCTGCAGGTGCTGACGGGGTTATGCTCAACCACGTGGAAAAGCAGCTGACCTATGTCACACTCAAGCGGACCATGGAACGGGCCCAGGAACTGAACATGCTGACCTTGCTGCTGGCTGACTCCATCATTGAGACCAAGGCGGCAGCCTTGCTCAACCCGGATGTCATCACGGCTGAGCCCAGCGAGCTGATTGGAACCGGACAGGCGACCCAGGATCTGGATTACATCGCCAAGTCCATCGAGGCGGTCCATTCTGTCAACAAAGACATCTATGTGCTGATTGGTGCGGGTATCAGCTCTGGCGATGATGTGTACAAAGTGATTCAAGCGGGTGCCGATGCATCAGGATCCTCCAGTGCCATCGCATGTGCAAAGGACCCCAAGACGCTGGTCAATGACATGCTGGCAGCGGCTCGCCAGGCCTGGGACGAGCGTACGGCCCGGTAAGCAGCCGCTAAAGCGGTACAGAAAACAACCCGGCACCCAACCATGGTGCACCACACAGGGAGAAGGGGTGCGCCCCCTTCTCCCTGATATGTTTAAGGAGGATGACATGGGCCAACACAAGGTACAGCAAGCCGCACAGCACAAGTTTCGGGAAGAATTGTTCTCATACAGCATCCCCTTCTGGGTTGAACACGGGCCCGATCAGGTAGACGGCGGCTTTTTCACCTGCCTGGACCGCCAGGGCGGCCTGACCTCACATGATAAAAGCGGCTGGCACCAGGGACGGACTGCCTGGACCTTTTCCCGGCTGGTCAACCAGTTCGGCCCCAATGAGACCTATCTGTCGATCGCCAAAAGCTGCCTTGATTTTATCAACACCCACCTGATTGATCCGGAAGATGGGCGCATGTATTTTTCCGTGCAGGGCGATGGAACCCCCCTTCGCAAACGCCGTTACCCATACAATGGATCGGAAATGTTTGCCATCAGCGGCTTGGCCGAATACAGCCGAGCCGCCAACGATCCGGCCGCGCTGGAGCAGGCCAAGGCATTGCTTCAAACGCAATTGGACAATGCGTCAGGAAATGGGCGGCCTGTTTTAGAAAGCGAGCTTAAATATCGCAACCGGCCCATGCAAAGCTGGGGCCGCTACATGATCCTCACCGACGTCTTAGAGACCTTTTGCCTGGCAGACCCGGCGCACCAGCCCCAGTACGAAGCCCAGATGAAACAAGCCGCCGAGGCTATCTTCCGGGATTTCTACAAGGAAGAACTGGGCTGCATCCTGGAAACGGTGGGGCCTAACGGGGAGTTTTTGTCGGATTGGTCTTTGGGCAGGGAGATCAACCCAGGCCATGGCCTGGAGGGTGTCTGGTTTCTGGCACGTGTTGCCAAGCGCCTCAATGATGCAGCCTTGCTCAAACAACTTCAAACCCTTTACGATGGCTGCCTGGCCTACGGCTGGGATCAGGAATATGGCGGCATCCTGATGTTTGTGGATGCCCTGGGCCACCCACCCGAGAAATACGAACATGACATGAAGTTCTGGTGGGTGATCAACGAAGCGGTCTGTGCAGCCCTGTCTTTATATGAAATAACTGGGCAAGCACGGTATTGGGCAGACTTTGAGCGCTTTTCAGCCTACTATTTCAGCTTTTTCTCAGATCGGGTTTACGGTGACTGCTACGGGTATTTGCGCCGTGATGGTAAACCAACCGAACCCATTGCCAAGGGCAACCTCTACAAGGGTTGCTTTCACAACCCGCGCATGATGATGCATGTCATTGATGTGCTGACCCGTCTTGAAGGGCGTTGATGGTGTCTCCATGCAGGTCATCGACTTAACCCAGACGCTGGCTTCCGATAGCTCTGTCTATCCCGGCACCAGGCCGCCACAATTGCAGGCCATTCGAAACCTGCATCAGGACGGTTTTCGGGAAGGGGCCTTGTTTTTGAACACCCATCACGGGACCCATCTGGATGCACCTGCTCATTTTTTTGAGCATGGCCTGACGGCAGACCGCCTTTCCTTGGACCGCCTGATGGGAACCGCCCTGGTGGTCGACTGCACCGGCCTTGAAGCCGACCAGCCGATTCCTGTGGCACGGCTGGAACGAAACAAGACCCTGGCCGACCAGGCAGATTTTTTACTTTTTCACACCGGCTGGGATCGCTTCTGGGCGACCGACCGTTACACCCAGGGGCACCCTTACCTGTCGGATGCACTGATCTCCTACCTGCTGAAACAACCCAAAAAAGGCATCGGGCTGGACACGATCAGCCCGGATGCCCTTCAAGACCAGACCTTTCGCGCACACCGGTCTTTGCTTCAATCCCCGCCATGTGTGATCATTGAAAACCTGACCGGGCTGGAACAGCTGGGTGACCAGCTGGTCTTCTTTTGTGCCCTGCCCTTGAAAATGGCCGGCTCTGACGCTGCCCCGGTCCGGGCCATGGCCTGGCTTCCAGACCCATCTTGAAAACATGAATTTTGTAACATCTGAACCGGTAAGGGCCTCTGGTGGCGTGCTATGCTGGGACAAGCACGCGGTTTTGAACCGATGAGGAGGCCTCAACATGAAAGACATTAAGATTGCGATTATTTACTACAGTGCCACTGGCGTCAACCACCAGATGGCTTTATGGGCAAAGGAAGCCGCAGAAGAAGCGGGAGCTTCAGTCCGTTTGCGTAAAATCAAGGAGACGGCACCGGATCAGGCCATAGACAGCAACCCGGCCTGGCGGGCCCAGGTTGATCGAGCCCGTGATATCCCCGAAGCATCAACAGAGGACCTGCTGTGGGCAGACGCCCTCTTGTTCAGTGTCCCGACACGCTTCGGCAACATGTCCTCCCAGGCCAAGCTTTTTATTGACCTTCAAGGCGGCCCCTGGTCGCAGGGCAAGCTGGCCAACAAGGTCGTCTCTGCCATGGCCTCTGCCCAGAATCCTCATGGGGGGCAGGAGATGACCATCTTGGGGCTTTATACCTCCATGATGCACTGGGGCGCCATCATTGTGCCACCGGGTTACACAGATGCGTCGGTCTTCACAGCTGGTGGCAACCCCTATGGCACCTCTGTCCAGCAAGGCCAGGACGGCTCGCTCGTCGATGACGTGGAAGGCGCTGTCAAATACCAGACCAGGCGAACCCTGGCGGTGGCCGGTTGGTTGAAGGCAGGACAGGTACACGCGCCGTAAGGGGCCAGGTGCCGCCGAAAGCCAGACGAAAGCAAAAACAAAGAAACCGGCAACAAGCCGGTTTTCTTTGTGGGTCATACGAACCGGTTTTGCACCATCAGCCTTCTTGTTGTGTTGCATCCAGTTCGGCGTCTGCTTGTGTTTGTGGTTCTAAGGGTCCGTTTTCACGCAGCCAGGCTAAAAAGGTGCTGACAACCTGTGGGTCGAACTGGGTGCCGGCATGGCGCATGAGCTCCTGGCGGGCCCAGCCATGTGACAACGCTTTTCGATACGGCCGGTCCTGCGTCATGGCATCATAGGCATCGGCAACGGCCAGGATGCGTGATGCCAGCGGGATACGGTTGGCTTTGAGGCCATTGGGATAGCCGGTGCCATCCCAGCGCTCATGGTGCGACAAGATGGCACCGGCAATGGCTTGAAGCTCTGGCACCGTGCTGACGATCCGGTAGCCGATTTTGGGATGTTTTCTCATCTCGCGCATTTCTGCCTCTGAAAGCGGCCCTGGCTTACGCATGATGCGGTCATCAATGGCGATTTTTCCGACATCATGCAGCATGGCCAGGACTTCCAGTTCATCAAGCCGGGCTGTGTCCAGCTTCAAATTGATGCCAATGTGCCGACAATACCAGGCGATGCGTTTGCTGTGTGTTTCTGTTTCAAGGCTACGCTCCTCCAGTGTTTTCCGGATGGACTCCAAGACCGTGTGTCGGTAGCTCCGGGAGCCCAGGAGCTTGCTTTTTAACAAGGTGTCTTCGGCTTCTTTGAGCAGAGCCTGCCAGGTTTTTCCAGGATCGTCTGTTGATGACCAGCCCAGAGAAATGCTTAAATTGGTTTGTGCCAACCGGGTGTGTTGAGCCCTTTTCCGGATCTGATCACAAAGGGTTTCCGCAACGGCGCCACGTGTGCGGGGCAGAAAACAAAGAAAATCATCCCCGCCCCAGCGTGCGATGACAGCTGTGCTGGGGCAGCTTTCCTGGATGATGGAGGCGATTTCGACCAGGGCGATGTTTCCGGTTCGATAGCCAAAGGCATCATTGATGAGCTTAAGGCCATCAAGATCGCCCATGATCAAGGTTAAGGGCATGGCTTGAGCGGTTGCCTGCTCTGAGAGCATCCGCTCCATGGTGGCACGGTTGTAAAGACCAGTCAGCGCATCCCGTTCACGCAGAAAATCAATCTGCTTTTGGCTGGCCAGTTCTTCGGTCAAATCTTTCAGCACCAAAACGGTTCCGGTCACCTGCTCCCTGGCATCTTTGATGGGGGCCGCGCTGATGGAGACGGGGA
>CAYXIM010000034.1:10973-18029 GCA_964465385.1 uncultured Oscillospiraceae bacterium | reverse complement strand
CACCGGCATCATCTTTTCTGTTCCCATCAACCACTTGACAGGGCTGCATCACCGAGAAGCTTTTACAGACTCGCAATAAAACCCAGGCCTATCTGCCTTGTTTTTAACAACAAGGCAGCCAGGATGCAAACTTGGCAGCTTTAGCATGCCTTTTGCTTTTCTTGGGCTTTGACAACGTCTTTGCTCAAAGATGCAAGATAGCCCGGGCTGTCAGAAAGTAGATGGCCAAAGAGCCGGCATCGACAAGCGTGGTGATGACGGGAGCGGCCATGATAGCCGGGTCAACTTTGAGTTTTTTGGCCAGAAGCGGCAAGAGGCTGCCGATCAGTTTGGACATGAGAACCGTTGCCATCAGGCTGAGGCTGACAGTGAGCGCCAGGGTCAAGGAGTGGTTGAACATAAGCACACGCGCCATGTTGATGGTTGCCAGGGCCAGGCCCACCAGCAAAGCAACCTGGGTTTCCTTTCGGGCAACCCGCAGGCTGTCTGAAGGGGCGATCTGTCCCAGGGCCATGCCTCGGATGACCAGGGTCGCAGATTGGGATCCGCTGTTTCCGCCTGTATCCATGAGCATGGGAATAAAAGAGACCAGGGCGGCCACCACAGAGATGGCATCTTCGAAGTAAGTGATGATCAATTCAGAAAAGGTGGCTGAAAACATAAGCAGCAAAAGCCAGGGCAGGCGCTGCTTGATATGCGACATGATGCTGGTGTCCAGATAAGGCAGCTCTGAAGGCAGCATAGCTGCCATTTTTTCAAAGTCCTCGGTGCTTTCTTCTTGAATGACATCCAGGGCGTCGTCTACCGTGATGATACCAACCAAGCGGTTTTCGTGGTCCACAACCGGCAAGGCCAGCAGGTCATAGCGATCAAAGAGGTGGGCAATTTCTTCCTGGTCATCCAGGGTTTGAACAGAAATAAAGTGATGGTCCATAACTGTTTCCAGCAACTGGTCAGGATCAGCCAGCAGCAAGGTCTTGATGGACACCACGCCAATCAGCTTGCGTGAGGCGTCGGTCACGTAGCAGGTGTAGACCGTTTCCTTGTCAAAACCGGTTTGCCGGATGTGCTCGAAAGAATCGCGTACGGTCATGTCTTTTTTCAGGTCCACATACTCAATGGTCATCAAGGAGCCGGCCGAGTCTTTGGGGTATTGCAAGAAGGAGTTGATCAGGCTGCGACGTTCAGCATCGGTGTTCATGAGCAGGCGCTTGACAACATTGGCCGGCATTTCTTCGATGATGTCCACTGTGTCGTCTAAAAAGAGGTCTTCCAGAATGCTGGATAATTCCCGATCAGTCATGTAGGCAATCAGCTGCTCCTGAAAATCACGGGACAGGTAGGAAAAAACATCTGCCGCCTGATCTTTGGGCAAGACCCGGAAGACACGGATGGTGTCTTTTTCATCCAGGTTTTCCAGGGCATGCGCCAAGTCGACCACGTTCAGAGTAGCCAGCTGATCATGGGCCTGCATGATCTTTTTTTGATTGATCAGGTTCAAGATATCTTCAAGCATGACCAAGGCCCTCCTTGCTTTGGTTGATGTCAGCCCAGCAGGGCCCGGACGAAAAAGAAAAAGGCGATCAGGGATCCGGCGTCAACGATGGTTGTGATGACCGGTGTGGCCATCATGGCCGGGTCCCATTTTAATTTGTAGGCACCCAGGGGCAGCAGCACCCCGATAAGCTTGGCCATGAAGACCGTGACCACCAGGGTCAGGCCAACTGCCACTGCCATCAGGACGGAGTGGTTGAACAACACCAGCCTGATGCCATTGGCCAGGGCAAGGATGGCCCCCAGGATCAAGGCGATGCTGGTTTCCTTCCAGATGATGCGCACCAGATCGGCCGGTTGGACCTGACCCAACGCCAGGCCGCGGATGATCAAGGTTGCCGTCTGAGAGCCACTGTTGCCGCCCGTATCCATCAGCATGGGGATCATGGCCACCAACGTGGGCATGGCTGCCAGGGAGGCTTCAAAATGGTCAAGAATGGATCCGGTGAACAGGGCGGAGACCATCAGCAACAAGAGCCAGGGCAAGCGTCTCTTGGCCAGAAGCAGGCTGCTGGTCTCCAGGTAAGGCTGCTCAGATGGCAGCATGGCCGCCATCTTTTCAAAGTCTTCGGTGTTTTCTTCCCGGATGACATCCAAGGCGTCATCAATGGTGATAATACCAACCAGCCTGGATTCGCTGTCAACCACTGGCACGGAAATCAAGTCATAATGGCCAAAAATCTGGGCGATTTCTTCCTGGTCATCCAGGGTGCGCACAAAAATCTGGGGTGGATCCATGACCTCTTCTATGTGCTGGTCAGGGTCGGAAAACAACAAGGTCCGGACTGTCACGGTGCCTTCCAGTTTGCGAAAGGCATCGGTCACGTAACAGGTGTAGATGGTTTCCTTGTCAACCCCTGTTTTACGGATGTGATCAAACGCCTGCCTGACGGTCATGTGCTTTTTGAGGTCCACATACTCGATGGTCATGATGCTGCCGGCTGACGCATCCGGGTACTGAAGAAACTGGTTGATCAGTTTTCGGGTCTCATGGTCTGTGTTGGCCAGCAGGCGCTTGACAACGTTGGCCGGCATCTCATCAATCATGTCAACGACATCGTCCAAAAACAGGTCATTCATGATCTGGCTGATTTCATGATCGGTCAGGGAATGGATGATATGAGTTTTTAAATCAAGAGAAGCGTAGGTAAAAACGTCTGCGGCGAAATCTTTGGGTAAAAGGCGAAAGACGGTTGACAGGTCACGCAGATCCAGATCCTGCAGCCATTCGGCCAGGTCGACCTTGTTGATCTGAGTCAGTTGTGTCCGGGCCTGCTGTATTTTTTTCTGCTCGATCAGCTCTAAGATGGTCTGAATCATTGTCCGCCCCCCAAAACAGGGATGGACAACATTCAAAACTCATTGCTGGCCATCCTGTTTATCTTTTATGTTTTTACTGCTGCTGTCCGTGTCCATATTCATTAAAACCTTTTTGGGTCGGGCCGCGCGGGTTGAACCCTCGTTAATTTTACCAATCTCATTGAATTATACCTTATTTTGGTCGACCAGCAAACACCTGTGGTATACTCAACCCTAATAAAAGGACAACAAAAAGGCTTCCTTTGAAGGACAAGCAAGCAAACCCTGCATGAGACGCGCACCGCTTAGCCTGCTTTTTAAGCAGGCATACCAGCCAAACCAAGCCACCCATGCCTACAATGTGCTTGACCTTGTCAACCGAGACAGGCTGTCAGACCTGTGACAAGTGAAAGAGAAGCGGGCTGTTTTGATAAGCCGGCCGGCAAGACCTTGTTTGTTAAGCGCATTGTGTCAGCAGTTACGTTTCACAAATGAAAAACCGTATCAAAAAAAGCCGGCAGATGGCTTCAGTAAAGGAAGGACACCATGCAATCATTTACTTTTCATGCACCCACCTATTTTGCTTTTGGCAGAGCAAGTGAACAAGAAGCAGGGCCGCTGGTCAAACGCTTTGGCGGCAGCAAGGTGCTCTTGCATTACGGCCGTGAGTCCATTAAAAAACATGGCATCTATGACAAAGTCAAAACTTCTTTGACCCAGGCCAGCCTTGAAGTGGTTGAACTGGGCGGCGTCCAGCCCAACCCCAGAAGCGGTCTGGTTTACCAAGGCATTGACCTGTGCCGCAAGGAGCAGGTGGACTTTATTTTGGCCGTTGGTGGTGGCAGTGTCATCGATTCTGCCAAGGCCATTGCTGTTGGTGTGCCTTATGCGGGAGATTTCTGGGATTTTTTCACCAAAAAAGAAAAAGTGACGCAAGCCCTGAACGTTGGAACCGTACTGACCCTGGCTGCTGCCGGCAGTGAAGGATCGACTGACAGCGTGATCACGCATGAGGATGGCTCCCACAAACGGGGAGCCGGTGGGGATGCCCTACGGCCATGTTTTTCCATTCTCAACCCTGAATTCACCCTCACCTTGCCAGCATATCAGACTGCCTGCGGCCTGACCGACATGATGGCTCACATCTGTGAACGCTATTTCACGCGGACCCCCCATGTTGAAACAACCGACCGCCTCTGCGAAGGCCTTATGGTGGCCATCCGCAAGGAAGGCCTCAAAGTCATGGCAAACCCACTGGATTATGACGCCCGCGCCAACGTGATGTGGGCAGGCATGCTGGCTCACAACAACATCTGCGGGGTCGGCCGAGAGCAAGACTGGAGCAGCCACCTCATGGAGCATGAGCTGTCGGCTAAAAACGATGTGTCCCACGGTGCCGGTCTGGCGGTCATCTTACCTGCCTGGATGACCTACGTTATGGGGCATGACCCCATGCTGTTTGCTCGTTTTGCTGTTCGTGTCTGGGGCTGTGAGATGAATTTTACGGATCCTCGGGCAACCGCTCGTCAAGGCATCCAGCGCTTCCGCGCATTTCTCAAACACATCGGGATGCCTTTGACCTTGTCAGAAATTGGCCTGGGCGCCCAAGACATCCCCGGCTTTGTAGCCCGCCTGACAGCTGGCGGCAAGACCTTGGGCCGCTTTGTCACCTTGGGAGTTGATGATATCCAGGCTATTTACGAGCTGGCCCTTTAAAAGACGGGCTGCAGCTCAATGGGAGCGGTAGCGCTCCAGAAAACGTTTGGTCCGCTCTTTCTGAGGATGGACCAGCACCTCACCTGGCGGGCCATGCTCAACGACCACACCGCCGTCCATGAAGTAGACAGTGTCTGCGATGTGCTGGGCGAACTGCATTTCATGGGTCACGATAACCATGGTCATGTGTTCATCACTGAGGCTGCGGATAACCTTGAGCACCTCGCCGGTCAGTTCTGGGTCCAGGGCAGACGTCGGCTCATCAAAGAACAAAATTTCTGGTTTCATAGCCAGTGCCCGGACGATGGATACCCGCTGCTGCTGGCCACCTGACAATTGGTAGGGGTAGCTGTCCACCTTGTCAGCCAGGCCCATCTTATCCAGCAGTTCCAAAGCCCGTTCACGCGCTTCTTGGCGGGGCAGTTTCTGGACTGTGACCAGGGCGTCAGTGACATTTTTCATGACCGAAAAATGAGGAAACAGGTTGAAGTTTTGAAAAACCAAGCCAAAGTAGCGCCGGATTTTTTTCAAGTCATCCGGGCTTCGGTAATGGACGCAGGCGTTTTCATCCGTGGTGGCTGCGGCTTCACCCAGGTAGATGATCTCGCCGGAATCGATTGTTTCCAGCAAGGTCGCACAGCGCAACAAGGTGGACTTACCCGAACCGGAAGGGCCAATGATGGCCACGACCTCGCCCTTGCTGACCGTCACGCTGATATCCTCGAGGACACACAGGTTGCCAAAATGTTTGCTGATGTTTTTTAATTCAAGGATGTTCATGTTCAAGCGGCCCTCATTTGAAATAGTTCAATCTCTTTTCAAAGTACTCCATGCCCCAGGCGACAATCAAATTGAAGATGTAATAGAAAATGCCTGCTACCACAAACGGAATCAGGGTGGTTTGTGACGAGGCAATCTTGCGTGCCATGGTGAACATTTCGGAATAGGCGATGGCAAAAGCCAGGGAGGTGTCTTTGATCAAGGTGATGACCTCATTGGTAATCGAGGGCAAGATGCGCTTGATCACTTGAGGCAAAATAATCTTAACAAAAACCTGAGCCCGGGTGTAGCCCAGCACTTCGGCAGCCTCGTATTGGCCAACGGGCATGGATTCGATTCCGGAACGGTAAATTTCGGCAAAATAAGCCGCGTAGTTCAAGACGAAGCCGATGATAACCGCATAAAAACGGTAGTTTTGACCGATGGTGATGCCAAACAAATAATAGGGGCCGAAGTAGACCACCATCAGCTGCAAAATCAACGGGGTGCCGCGCATCAACGAGATGTAAAACTTAACCAGCACCTGAATAGGTTTGATCCGGCCAAGGCTTTTGACCAGGCGTTTGTCGCTTTGGTCCGCCCATCGGCTCAAAGGAGCCCATCGGCTCATGCGGCCAAAAGACACAAAAAGGCCCAATGGCAAAGAGCCGATCAGGGTCAGGGTAAAGATCAAGATGGATTTTAGCAGCCCCTGGGCCAACTGGGTGATGATGGTTCCCAGTGTCATCTGATTCCCTCCGATTCGAAGGCAAAAGGCGGGAAAGCCCGCCTTTTACAGCCTTCTGTTTGAGCCTGCTCAGTCAAAAGCTTTGGGAAAGACAAGGCTTTCGATGACCAGTCCTTTGTCAATGAAGTCTTGGGCAATGGTTTCCAAGGTGCCATCTGCCGCCATTTCAAGCAGGACGCCCTGAACCAGGTACATGGTTTTGGTGTCACCTTTGAGAAAACCAACCCCGTACTCTTCAGAAGCGATATCTTCTTTGAGGATACGGTAATGCTCGGTCTGGCTGCCCATGTAGTAGTTGGCCACACCAACGTCAACTGCAATGGCATCAACCGCGCCAGCATTGAGCTCCATATAGGCTGAGTTGTAATCTGCGGTCTCAACCAGCTGGGCAAAAGTTGCTGTCAGTTCAGGCCTGTCGTTTTCCAACGCTGCCAGACCGGACGAACCTGCTTGTGTGATGACAATTTTGCCAGCCAGGTCAGCCAATGTTTCAATGCTGCTTTCTTCTTTGACGACCATGACGATGCTGTTGTCATAATAGCCGGCCGTCCAGGTGTAATCGTTTTCCCGCCCGTTGATGGTGAAACCATTCCAGATGCAATCGATATTCCCGGTCTCCAGCTCCGTGTCCTTGGAATCCCAGGCAATGGGAATGGTTTTGAGCTCCCAGCCCAGCCGGTCGCAGACCTCAGCCGCCAGGGCCAGGTCAAAACCGGCATAGCCACCGCTGTCATCGATGTAACCAAAGGGCGGGTATTCGGCATCAAAGCCCAACTTAAAGGTGATCGTTTCAGCTTCGTTTTGATCAGGTTTCTGGCAGGCGACCAGGGAGCCGACCATCAGAAGCACACAGATGAGAGCCAGTATTTTTTTCATTGAAGCATTCCTCCAAACATATAATGCATTAGCAGATTAAAGCGTTAGCACAGTAGCAGGCCAACGCAATCATGCCACGAACCCGGGCATCTGTCAACCAGGTT
>CAYXIM010000034.1:0-10873 GCA_964465385.1 uncultured Oscillospiraceae bacterium | reverse complement strand
CAACCAGGTTTAAACACTTGCACGTCATTGAAAGACAAGGTGGAACATGGTAGGCTTATAGCGGCCATGCCATCAGGTCCAAGCCTGACAGGTAGCTCAGGAGCCTGAGGCCCAAAGGGATCTGGGAGCACCAAAAAGTAGGGGGGAAATGAGATGACAACGCTTGAAAAACGTGTCTGTGATGAGGCAGAACGCTTGCAAGAAGAGCTTTACCAGGCTTTGTCCTGTCTGGTTCAGCAAAACACGGAAAACTTTAATCACACCGGAAACGAAAAAAACATCGTACCTTGTGTGACCGAACTCTACGAAA
Organism: uncultured Oscillospiraceae bacterium; assembly: GCA_964465385.1. GTDB lineage: Bacteria > Bacillota > Clostridia > Saccharofermentanales > UBA5734 > JAAYBY01. The sequence continues at coordinate 10,563 of CAYXIM010000034.1, read as the reverse complement.
AACTGGGGCTTGAAGCTGATGTGTTCTCGCCGCTGGCCCTGCCCAACTTTACCGAGCACGAGGCCTATCTGCCGGGCAACAACCTGGAAGACAGGCCCAATGTCTGCACAGTCTGGCCAGGAACGGAGGGCAAACACCGGGTCATGATTGCCGGTCACAGTGACACCGTTCAGATCGGCGATGCGTCCTTGTGGTCGGTGCCGCCTCTCAGCGGCCTGATCAAAGATGGTAAAATCTGGGGCAGGGGCAGTGTTGATGACAAGCAGGGAATTGCTGCCGGATGGTTTGTCGTTCGCGTCCTTCAGTCGTTGGGCATCCGTCTGAAAAACGATGTGGTCCTGGCGGCTTATTCTGACGAAGAAGCTGGAGGCGGCCACGGCGCCCTGTCAGCTGTCTTGAAATACCCGTCTGACCTTTACCTGAACCTGGATGGTTTTGACCGGTCTATTTTCACCCATGGGACCGGTGGCGGGCTGTTTTCCATCGATTTCTCCTACCGCCATGCCACGGAAACGGCGGAACCGGTCTATCAGGCGGTTCGATTGTTTCTGGATGAGCTGGCTGTCTTTGGCCAGCGTCGCCGGGACGAACTGCTTGCTCATCCTGTTTTTAAAGACAGCTCCGCAGCAGCCCAGGCTTATCGTCTCAACCAGGTTCTGGTGGGTGGAACGGGCGGGACCGATATGAGAAGCGCTCGTGTCAATTTCATGTTTTACTCGCTGTTGCCGCGTCAAGAGGTGGAGGCAGAACTGCAAGCAGTGGTGGACTCGGTTCGAAAACAGGCCGATGCCTGGGATGTGGATGTTTTTCCCTTTGAACACACCACCCGATATTTTTTACCGGTTGATCCTGACCAGCCCATCCCGTCGGTCGCCTTATTTAACCAATGCATTGCAGACGTCAGCGGCGAGCCTGCCCCCCTTGAAGGCATGTGCCTGTCTGACCTGCCCATGTTTTATTACTATGGCGGCGGCGGTGAGGTTTTTAACTACGGTGTTGGCGGTAATTTTTCACAACCGGGTGGAGCCCACCAGGTAGATGAGCACATCGACTGCCGCGAATTTCTAGACATGTGCAAAAGCTTGTTGCTTTTTATGTTACGCTATGACGGACAATAACCCATAGATCATCGGACCGATACACATCAAGGAATACAGGAGGACCTTATGAGAAGCAAAGTCTTTATGCCCGAAGCGGCACCATGGCTACCTGTCCAAGACAGGGATGTCCTGGAAGCCATCCGCGATGGTGATTACCAGAAGCGGTCTCAGGAACCTTTCGAGCACCCGGACTTCAAGATGCATGTTGTTCATGATGCCATCAACTATTTTGTCACCGACCTTTTCCAGCGCATCCGCATGTCTGACCTCAAGGATGAAAAACTGACCCTTGTCCTGCCATCACCGGAGGTCGCGGCCTACATGAGCCTGGTGGAAGTGCTAAACAAATACCAGGTCAGCTGCCGAAATGTCCATGTTTATTTCCTGAGTGAATACGCCAATGAAAAAAATGAAGTGGCCCCACCACAAGCACGTGTCAGCAAAGCCTTTTATTTTGATCGCTATTTCTACCAGCGTCTGGATGCCAAGCTGCGCATGCCCCAGTCACAGATCACCTATTGGACGACCGACAATGCGGCCTCGTATTCAGCGTTGATTCAAGAGACCGGCGGCGGTGCTGACGTGGTTTATACCAGCGTCAACTGGATTGGTGGCCTGGCGGGCATCGATCCGTCGGATGATTTTCAAGCTGAAGACATGGACACCTTCCTGACTCTGGGATCACGGGTTGCAACACCGCTTCCGGAGACCATCACATCCGACTCTCTGCGCGGCATGTTTGGGTGCTCGGGAGACATCGGTGCCGTGCCGCCGCGTATCGCCACCATTGGTCCGCGTGACATTGCCCAGGCTCGCGATCGCTTTGAATTTGAAATGACCGCACCAGTCGGGGCAACAACCTCCTGGCAACGGTACGGCTCCCGGCTCTTGTTCTTCGGACCTGTGACCCCCGCCATCCCGGCAACCATGCTCCGCCTTTTCAAAGGCACTGCCTATGTGGATCAGGTCATTGCGGTTCCGCTTCAGTACGAGTCCGACGTTGAACCGATTGTATAAAGGAGGAGACAGGATGAAGCAACAAACAGACTTTGCCTATGCACCACCGGCCTGGCTGCCTGTCCAGGACCAAGAGGTGTTGGAATTTTGCCGCAGCATCAAACGTGAAGACATGGAAAACCACCCGCACCCCTGTCCGGATTACAAGGTGCGCGTGATCCCCAACCCCAGCAGCGCCATTGCCATTGAACTGTTCAACTGGATCTGGCGTTCGGATGTTGAAGACAAGAAAACCGTTATTATTTTCCCCAATTCCTGGAAGAGCATTTATACGGCTGCTGTCAGCATGTGTAACCGCTACCGGGTCAGCGGCCGCAACATCCATGCTTTCTGCATGGACGAATGGGCTGATCAGGACGGCAACGTGGCACCCATTACCTATGGCCCCTCACTGGGCGGTAAATTCCTCAATGAATTTTACATGACCTTTGATCCTGACTTGCGTCCGCCTCTGGAGCAGATGCACTACTACACCAACGAAAACTGGGGGCACTACTCTGACTTGATCGAAGAAACCGGCGACGGCGGAGCAGACTTGGTGATTTCAGCCACCGGTTGGGTTGGCCATACAGCTTTTATTGACCCGCATACCAAAGCCTTCCAGGCCGACACCCTTGAAGAGTTTTTGACCCTGGGTGCCCGGTTTGTTGACAATCACCGGCTGACTGTCATCCAGAACTCATTGGGCGCTTCTTTCGGTTCCTGTGGTGACCTGGCCTACACACCTGCCTATTCTGTTTCCATCGGCCCGCGGGACATCGTCAATGCCCGGGATCACCTGGAGCGTCACGACCTTGGTTTCCTGGGTGGTTACAGCTCTTGGGAGCGTATGATCTCCAGGCTGCAGCTTTACGGACCGGTCACCAAAGAGGTTCCTGCTTCTATTTATCAGTTGAGCAAAGGGACCATCTATGTCAGCGAAGACATGGCCCGACCCATCGAACCGCTTGACCTGATTGCGTATTGATCCCGTCCAGTTGCAGGTTGCTTGGACGAACAACAAACGGACTGCCACAGGGCAGTCCGTTTGTTTGTGTTTACTTAGCGGGTTGGGTTCTAGTCGATCACCACGACGTCAAAGCCCATGATCTTGCCAAAGGCGGCCAGTTCCTCAACCGGGACGTTGTAGGCAAAAGCAGAGTGGTGTGTTCCGCCCACTTCGCTGTATCGTTTGAGGAAATCATTAAGCGGCACGGGCGGCTTCATCCAGCCCTCAACGGTTTGACGATAGGGTCCGTTTTCCTGGCCCAGCTCAACCATCTCAGCCGGCACCAGGGTCAAGACATAGCTGTCGTCCATGGGAGCCAGGTTGATGAAGGTGCCTGATCCAGCCTTGAGCGAGCCGGTTGCGCTGACGGTGTTGCCGGAAGCTGTGTAGTTAAAGGGCTTGTCAGACAAGATGGGCCGGTAGGCCGACAGGTTCAGGTTCATTTCACCCATGTGGCTCATGAGGATTAAATTATTTTTCCAGTCGGGACAAAAAGTCTCTGTAAAGGTGACGCCAGGGTAGACAGACAGCAGGGCTCCGACCAGCCCGGCGGTCAAGGTGTCGCCTTCACCCGCATAGCCCAAACCGCGCATCATGGCTTTGGACAATTCAACGAACGGCATCTTATCTTCTTCCATTTTCAGAAAGTTGACGGTGTAGGCCATCAGTTTCTGATCCTGGGCCCATTGGCGCAAAGCCAGCCCCATCCGTGTTGCCGCGCGGTAGTTGGTTTCGTTGGCGACTTCAACGGTGAAATGGGCCTGGTCCCAGGCCAGCTCAGCATCCACATCCGCTTCGCGAACACGGGACAGGTACTGCGCATGGTCCCGGGCAAAATCAAAGAAAACGACCTCGGCACCAATGTCTTTTTTCAGGGTGTCGGGCTCCAGGTAAAAATCACCCATACCCTCAAAAGAACCGCCGACTGATCCGATCCGTCCCTGGCAGAAGGTTTTTGCTGCTGCTGCAGCACGGCACAGGCCGGCTACACGGGCGATCACATCAGAATGAAGCAGGTGACCAGCTTCCACGAAGTAGGTCTTTCCCCGACGTTTGAGCAGGTTGCACATATCCATAACACCATGAATGCCATGGTTAGGGGAGATGTCTCTGGGGTCCATCCGCTCAGACATGTTGTAGGTTAATGTGGTGTCACAGACCACGATGGGGGCCTTCATGGCACACAGGGCGTCGATGGATTCCAAAGAAGGAGAATAGGCCAGGTGGTAGGTCACCACCACATCCACATCGGCCTCGTTGAAGCGCTGGGCCGCGGCATCAAACTCAGGCTTGATGCGGCATACATCGGACACCAGAACATCGATCCCCTCTGTTTCCAGCATCTTGACCAGGGCATCCATACAGCGAAGCATGGGCCCGCGGTCAGTGCCGCTGTCGTCATACAGTTTAATATAGAGGGGCAACAGGCCGACCTTGATTTGCTTTGTCATTTCAACCTCCTGTGCCTTAACGCCCTTGGCGGACCTCATCGATCAGCTGCTTGGCGTTGTTATAAAACATGTCTGCCACATCTTCACGGCTTAGTCCGCAGGCTTGTGCAGCACGTTTCATGGCCAGTATTTCTTCATACATGAAAAAGGTGATGCTTTCGGCTTCCTCTTCGGACACCTCCCGCAAGTGGCTGTCCTGGCTGGGGTCGCCGTAAAGGCCCGGAGGAACCAGGTTGATATAGGTTCCGTTTTCACAGATCCGGCGGGTGCGCATGCGCAAAATGGGCATGTCACTCCCAAACAAGATGCGTTTGGGGCCAACCGATTTGATCAGTTGCTCAAAAACCTGCTGGTTGGTGTTGGCACAAAAATCAAAAAGCAAGTTGGGGCACACCGACAGTTGTTCAAAGGCCTCACCGACGTCTTCCTGGCAGTAGGCACGGCCGACGTGGGCAATGATGAGCTTGATGTTGGGGTATTTTTGGGTGATTTCAATGATCTGTGCGATGTTAACCGGGTCTTTGAGGCGGCCGTGCCTGGGAATATGCAGCATGACGATCCAGCCGTTTTTATCCAGAATCTCCAGCTGCTCATGTGGGAAAAAGTCATAAATACGGATCTCTGCTTCTGGCAGGTATCTGGGGCTGAGGTTGAGGTAGCTCTTGACCCCTAAGAAACCGCCTGCCAGAATATTTTTTTCCAGCTCCGGGCCGCTTTCTGTTGGAATCGAATAATAAAGAGCCGGCCATCCGCTCGCTTTGGCGCTGTCAGAGACGTATTGGTTGGCCAGTTCCTGAGAATCGTTGGGTTTGAGGCTGGCAAACATAAGGGCTGATACGTCCTGCTCGGGGAACAACAGGCGGTAGGTTTCCTGCAAATCTTCAAGGGGATTGTCCGGGGCGACCAGCGAAGGCCAGGTAACAGTTCTTTTATTGGTTACGGGGGCCTGGGACTGGTTTTCTTTTTTGTAGACATGCGTATGGATGTCAATCATTTTTGGGGGCAGGAAATCTTTGATTTCTTCTTCATAAATGCGTTTGTCGTTTTCTGTCACCTGAAACAAGCTCATAAAAACACTCCTCATTGTGTCCGTCTTACCTGGCATGCTGCTTGTGGTCACGCCGGGTAACGGTTCATTTGCTGTCACGGCTTATCGGTACTTCCGTGGCAGCAGGCCGACAGGTTCAGTATAGAATGCACCCTAAAGGCTGTCAATTGAATCACAAGGTCCAGCGGCCGGCACCACGGGCCATGGCTTCGATGTTTTCCGGCGGCATGTCGGGCAAGGTGTGGTGTGAGTTGGAGACAATGTAGCCACCACAGCTGTCAAAGGCAGCCAGGTTGCGGCGAACCTCCTCCTGAACGCCTGCAGGCTCTTGCTGGATGAGGGTGGTTTGTGCATCAACGCCGCCGTAAATCACCAGTCGGCCGCCAAAATCAGCTGCCAGGCGGTCGATGTCCATACCCGCAGCACTGGTCTGAACACCACAGTGGGCCTGGATCCCCATGTCTATAAAGTCTTCGTAGACGTCGGAAACAGCCCCACAAGAATGAAACAGGACGGTAAGCCCTGCTTCGCGGGCCAGGCGGACCTGCTGTTCCAATGCTGGCCGGAAAAATGTTCGCCACAGGGCCGGGTCTAGGATCAGGCTTGTTTCCGATGCAAAATCATCACCCAACCAGTAAAAATCACAAGATCGGGCGGCTCCGTGATCCAGCGCGCGTTTGAGGACTTCAAGGGTGCAGGCGGTATGCCGCTCGATGTAGGCCTGGACCAGTTCGGGCTCGAGCAACAGGTGGCACAGGGCTTGCTCCATGCCAAAATCCATGCAGAAATTGAAAAATGTTGGCATCCACAGGGGAGCGAAAACCCGTGCGTGGTGGGGATAATGATCCGCAAAACGGTCAAAGTCAGGCAGAATCCGGTTGGCCGGATCTGGTTGAAAAAGACGGTCCAGCTTATGGATGGTGTCGATATCTTGAAGCAGACCCTGGCTTTTGTTATCTGAAAAATGGTCCCGGCCTGGCGCTGCAGCCTGGTGGGGTGAAAGCGCAAACACCCAGCGAACGTCACAGCCCAGGGCATTCAGAAGCGCCTCCTGAGAAGCCAGGCCATGTCTGCTTTGAAAATAGGTGTCGATCTGTGGCCAGGAGGTTCCCTCCATCAGGTCAAAAGGGGCCACATCAACCTCTTGAAAAGCAAAGCAGCGTTTGATGCGTTCCCGATGGGTGAGTGAATGCATGGTAGCCTCCAATCTGTTTTGCGTTGATTTGTCAAACGCCTTTCGTTACAATTATGTCGATCAACCCACGGACCGATGGTTGTTCCGTTAACTCAGTTTAACAAACCCGCCAGAGGAGGACAATTGATGAAACCGACTGAATTTGAAGACTTCAAAAAAGACATCCAACCCTTCTGCCACTATCCCCAACAAGATGTCACCAAGCTGGAACGGGCTACAGCTGTTGGTGTTGATAGCGGTGGCTGTCTATGTGCAGCCCTTTCAGGTCAATGGTCCGGACGAAGACTCGTGCGCCTCCAAGCTGGCGAGCAAGCATTTGAGGCTGCCCCGGGCGGGGCTTCCCCAGCCCTGGCTGCTGATGAGGTAGGCCACTGGCTGGCCTTTATTCGTTATACGGGACAATGGGAGCTGGTGGTTTCCTTTTGTCACCAAGGCCAGTGCCAGGATGTTTTTATCCATGAAGCTGGCAAAGCCTTGCTGATGCAGCCCGCCATCCACTGTGACCAGGGGGTTGTTTTGCTGGCCTGGGTCGAGCAGATGGACCAGGTTTTCCGGGTGCGTTATGTCCGCTACCAAGGAGGCCAATGGGGCAGTCCGCAGACGGTCCAGTCCTCGGAAGGGGATTGCTTTCGGCCAGCTCTTGCCAAGGGTGAACACTGGATGCTTGCGTTTGATCGAACCCGTGAAGCAGGTCAGGGCCTGACCTGCCTGTTTTTATCCGATGACTTGAATGTGCTTGAAGAACGTTCTTTTGAAAACGACCGAGACTGGTTCTATGCGCCGGCTTGCACCGCCGCTGGTGATCACTATGTCCTTGCCTGCGTGGCCCAGCATCTGGTCCATGACCCGGATCTGGGCATTGCCGAACACGATACCGGTCTTGCGGTCTGCAGCTGGGAGGGTCAGGCGTTCTCCGGCCTCAAGCGTGTGGCCTCGATCAACGACGGCCTGTTAGGGGAACGTCTCTATACGCCTTACTTTGGCATCCGCAGACGCTGCCAGCTGCTTTTCGACCAGGAAGACCTGTGGCTACTCTGGGAAGGATGTCCTGAAACAGATCTGGCTCAGGCAGATCTGCCAGGCATCAGCTGGGAGCATGTTGGTCGCCTGATGGGCCAAAAACGCACCAAGGGGGGGTGGCACGAGCCTGTCATCCTTCACGAGGGGGGGATCAATTATTCAGTCGTTTCAGACCAGCCTGGTGACCTGGCTCTGGCTTGGGTGGACAGCGCAGATCTGACGCGTGAACCGCAGCTGGTCACAGGCCGGATCCACCTGCAAGATCAGCTTCCTTATCAAGCCCAGGAGAGAAGTGGCAGATGGAAACCCTGGGCGGCCCCCAAGCCGGTTTTGCCACCCTATCAAAAACAACTGGCAGGTGAAGAGCTTCAGCTTTTCTGGGGAGACACCCATGTCCATTCCAGGCTGTGTCCGGATGCTGAAGGAGAGCCGGATCTCTTGGTTCAGTTGGGGCGAGATGTGGCCCGACTGGATTTTATGTGCCTGATCGATAACGATTACTACCCCTATGCTGGCATGATGCCTCTGGAATGGCAAAGGGTTTTGGCCCTGGCGGCCCATTATACGGTTCCCGGGCACTTTGTGCTGCTACCGGGCTATGAGTTTACCTACCATGAAGCGGGGTTGTCACCAAACTTCAACCACCGTTATGTCCTCTATCCGCGCCAGGGTGGTTTTTATGGCAGAACCGACCAAGGCAGCAGGACACTTGAAGAACTGGCCCCTCTGGTGTCGGAAGATGGCGGCCTGCTGGTGGCGCATCACCCCACTTTTCGCCAGATCGATCATCCGGTCGATCGCCTGGTGGAGATTTGTTCGTCCTGGCGCATCAGCATGGAAGAAAAAAATGAAATAAAGAAGAGGTTGAAGGCTGGTGACCGGATGACCTTTGTGGGTTCCAGCGATACGCACCGGGCTTTGCCTGGTCTGGGCGGTGCCTTGACAGGGATTTATGCAACTTCGCTGGACCCGGAGGCCCTTTTTGAAGGTTATCGCAAGGGGCGCACCATCGCATCTCAAGGTAACCGGACAGCCATTGATTTTCAGGTTGACCAACGTTTTTCCAATGGACCTGAACCTTTGGAAACCGGTAAAGATCGCCTGCTGACCCTTGCAGTTGAAGCGGAACGTCCAATCGAATTTGTTGAACTGATTCGGGGGGATCAGGTCCTGCGACGCTACGAACAACCTGGGAACCGGCTCTTTGATAAGCTGTCAGACCAGGCAGAAACTGGGCTTGCCTATTACTATGTGCGTGTCAAGCTGATCGGCGACCCCTCTTTTAACGAAGCAGATGCCGATCCCGATGCCTACTCCGGTCCATTTGTCCGGTCAGGTCAGTACCCCTTTAATTTCGCCCGTGTGGACGGCCCGTTTGCGTGGAGCACACCCATCTGGGTCCAAACGCAATCGATTTGATGCTGAAAGGAAAGACTATGAACCCGAGACAAACATTATTGGCCCAAACGATCGATGCTTTTAAGCGCCTTATTTATGATGCTGAAGCCTACATTTGGCAACATCCGGAAACGGGCTTTCAGGAATGGAAAACCTCAGCCTACCTGGAAGAAAAAATGACTGACCTGGGCTATCAACTGATTCGCGCGGGCGATATCCCTGGTTTTTATGCTGATCTGGACACCGGCAGACCTGGCCCCAAAGTGTTGGTTTTCTGTGAACTGGATGCCCTGGCTGCCCCAAACCACCACCAGGCTACTGATGGCAAGGCACATGCCTGTGGCCACCATGCGCAGTGTGCAGCCTGGATCGGACTGGCTGCCGCCTTGAAACAGCCTCAGGTACTCGAAGAGCTGTCAGGCTCCATCCGCCTCATGGCTGTCCCGGCGGAAGAACTGATTGAGATCGAATGGCGTGAATCTTTACGTCAGAAGGGCACCATTCGCTACTACGGTGGTAAAACTGAATTTATGCATCGTGGCTACCTGGATGATGTAGACTGTGCGTTTATGATCCACACAGCCGCCGATGACACAGCCGATTTCTTGTGCAAGCAGGGAACCAACGGTTGCCTGGCCAAGCAAGTCACCTACCGGGGGCTTGCTTCGCACGCAGGTGGCTCGCCACACCTGGGGATCAATGCCCTTTACGCTGCTCAAACCGGCATGCAAGCCATCAACGCCATCCGTGAAACCTTCCAAGACGAGGACCACATCCGTGTTCATCCCATCATGACGGCCGGCGGCTTGTCGGTCAACATCATCCCGGCCGAAGTCAAACTGGAGAGTTTTGTTCGCGGGGCTTCTCTGGAAGCCATTAAAAAGGCCAACCACAGGGTTAATCGGGCTCTAGCCGGCGGTGCGGTCGCACTGGGGGCTCGGGTTGATCTGGTGGACCGGCCCGGTTATGCGCCGCTTCACAATGACCCGCTTTTAATGCAAGTGGCTAAAGACTGCATGGAAGCTCTGGCAGGGCCGGAGCGGGTGCGCTTTACCGATCAATGGGGTACGGGCTCGACCGACATGGGAGACGTGGCCTGTGTCATGCCTGCGATCCATCCCTATGCGGCTGGTGCAGCAGGAACAGGACACGGTGACGACTACCGGATTGAGGACAGAGAACGTGCCTGTGTCAACGCTGCAAAAGCCCAGCTGCTGATGCTGGATGCCCTTTTGCGCGACCAGGCGGCGCTGGCCGTGCAGGTGGTGCGTTCCGCCAAACCTCAGTACCCATCCATCCGAGCTTATCTGGATGCCATTGATGAGCTGACCAAAGACCAGGACGCA
>CAYXIM010000033.1:5121-18092 GCA_964465385.1 uncultured Oscillospiraceae bacterium | reverse complement strand
ATGCCGTTCACGGTGTAAAAACGCTGGTAATCACCGCTGGTGACCACGGAGGCGGTCTCGACAAAAACAGTGTCCAGCAGGTCTTCCTCATCCTGGCCAGGGTTGGGGTTTTCTATGCCGATGGCCCAGCGGCTTGGCGGGTCTGTTGGTTTGAGGCCGCTGGTGCGCACATTGCCACCACTGTTGATGGCAAAGGCCTGCCAGCCTGCCTCCTGCAAAAGCTGCGCCACGTGTTCCGTGGCATAACCCTTGGCAACGGCGCCCACATCCAGCATCATGCCGGCTGGCAGGTAAACAGTGCCAGCCTGGTGGTCGATGACGATGGCATCACTGTCCGTGTGCCGGCTGGCCGCCTCAAGGAGATCCCAAGGTGGCAGCGTCGCCTGCTGGGGGTCGGTCAACGCCTCGGTGCGGTAGATATGCCACAGGTCCAGCACCGGGCCCAGGGCAATGTTGACCCCGGGCGGGCTTTGCCGTTGCCAGGCCAGGGCCTGGTCCAGCAAGGCGATCAGCTCACCAGACACCGTGACAGGAGCCTGGCCGGCATGTTGGTTGATGGTGTTGATGTTGGCGACATCCGGATAGGCTGTGTAGCGGTCAAAGAGCTGATGCAGGTGCGAAAAAGCGGCTTCGGCCTGGACCAGATAGCCGTCAAACTCCTTCTGGGTATCACAGTAACCCGTGAGGGTGATGACCGTGTCAAAGTAGCCGGTCAGGTGGTGGGTGAAGCGGCTTGGCCGCTCGGGCTGGCAGGCCGACAAGGGCAGGCACAGGGCCAGCAAAAAAAACAAGCCGACAAGCAGGCGGCCGCGTTTTTGGATCGTCTTTTGTGACAAAGCGCGCATGTGCTTCCCTTTAAGCCGGGGCCCCGCGCCTGAGCGCGGGGCCCCGGTTGGTGTCATCCGTTTACTGGGCGTTGGCCATGGCTTTGGCAACCACTTCCAGGTAGCTGTCAACCGTCAAGGTCGCCTTGGATGTCAGGTCCGGTTCGTCGGGCATGGAGCCACCTTCGCCGTCATCTTTGACCTTCATGCCGGTGATCTGTGCAGCTGTTTTGCCCTTCATCCATTCTTGCAGGGCATCGATCTGCTCATACCATTCGCGGCCGATCGGTGAGGCTTTAATCATACCATACGCTTCTCCCAGTTCGCGTTTGGTCGGAACCGTTTCGGCCAAGTTTGAGGTCACCTGCCCGTTTTCGTCGTATTTGACAACGGTTTGGGCCGAGTCAATCTGTACAGCGATCAATTTGCCGTCGGCATCCACCAGGACAGCAGCGATCACGCTGTCGACCTGTGCGCTGGCGGCCTTGCTGCCGTCTTTTTGTTCAACCAGATCGGTTGACTTGTCGATGGTGGTTTTAACGCCAAGTCCCAGTTTCCCGGCTGCGCCGCCAGCGGCGGAACAACCGGCTAAAATCATGAAGACTACCAGCGTCAAGATGAATACTTTTTTCATGGTATACCCTCCTGTGGTGTGCGTTATATTGATATGGGCTGCAGCCGGATGCTTATCCGGATGCAGTTCCGATACCGCTCATGTGGTCTGGCCGCAGCCATTCAGTCATTGCGGCCAGGTGCTGGGTGCCCGGGCTGTCGGGCAAGTCTGCCAGCAGGGTCTGGCAGCGGTCCAGGTAACCGTTGAGGATCTGCTTGGCGCGTTGGACCGAACCGGTTTTTCTGGCTGCCGAAACCAGATGCCAGGTGTCGGCTTGTGATTTGGGGCCCTGGAGGTAAGCCTCCAGCCCCTGGCGGTCCTTGGGCTTTGTCGCCAGAAGCAGCATGGGCAAGGTGACAATCCCTTCCAGGAGGTCCCGGCCCACGGGCTTGCCCGGGTCATCCCCTGCCTCACCCAAGTCCAGCAAGTCGTCGCGAATCTGGAAGGCCGCCCCGTAGCGCAGGCCAAAGGACCACAACCTGTTCTGGACCCAGGGCTGCGCCTCAGCCAGGCTGGCACCTGTGGCGGCTGATGCGGCAAAGAGCAGGCCGGTTTTGCCCACGATGCGTTTGAGGTAGGTGCGCCCGCCGGGGATCTTGTTGCGGCCCAGGTACTGGGCCAGGTCACCGGCACAAATCTGCTCCACAACCCCGGCCAGGCGGGTCAGGTCTTCCTTGGGAAGCGGGCTGTCAGCCAAAAGCTTCAGGGCACGTGCCAGCAGGTAATCACCCAGGTAGACAGCCACGTGGCTGCCGTGCTCGGCATAGGCTGTCTTTTTGCGCCGCCTCACGGCCGCTCCGTCTATGACATCGTCGTGAACCAGCGTTGCCGTGTGCAGGGTTTCGATGGCTGCAGCCACCGGGAAAACCCGGTCCCGGTCGTAGTCGCCGGTCATGGCGGCGGCCATGGTCAGCTGGGGACGCAGGCGCTTGCCACTGCCAACCACCGTGGTCCGGGCCTGGTCGGCCAAAAAGGAGCCACCTGGGTAGAGAGCCGACAGGTAGGCTTCAAAGGCCTTCCGTTCACGCACCATCAGGTCCATCATTGTCAGGGCCGCTTTGTCTTGCATGGGTTTATCGACTTTCCTTGCCAGCTTTTCGACCAAAAAAGAGCTTGAGGCGTTTGTTTTTCCGCAGGTTGTTCCAAACACGGTCCAGCCAGGGCAGCAGGTAATGGTCCATGCCGAAGGCGCGGCCGGAACCGCCCATGGTTGCGATGGAGGCGAAGGCCATCCACCAGGTGTGGGCATAAATACCGGTCGAGGTGGTGAACATGGCCAGCAGGCCCAGGGAGGCCACCGAGCCCAGGAAAGCAAAGGTGCCGCTGATCAGCATGAGGCCGACCAGGATTTCACCCAGGGTGACGGCAACCTGGAAAAAGAGCTCCCAGCCCTGGCTGCTCAAGGCCCAGTTCTGAATGATGGCGGGAACCAGGTTGAAGCTGCCAAAGCGCAAGAGGTCAATTTTGGCAAAGAGGTCCTGGGTGACCGCCACACCTTCTTGCATCTGGCTGGCTGTGCCGATTTGTAAGTTGATCAGGTGAAGCTTGAGGTTGAAGAGCTCATCAATGCGAAGGCCCCCGCCTGTGGCGGCCGACAAGGCATCCACCGCTGGCTGGTAGCCACGGCTCATGCCCATGAATTCAGCCAGTTTGGGGCCCTGGAACCAGCCCTGCATGACTTTCTGGATGCCTTCGATCAGCCAGTAAAAGCCCATGAACATGCGCAGGGGCAGCAGCCACCAGGTTTGCATCTTGGGCGAATAGTGGCTGGCCAGAAAACGTTTTTTCTGTTTGCGGTCAACCAGGCTTTCCTTGAGGTAGCGGTAGGCACCGCGAAAGCCCAGGATGTCATACAGGTAGTGGGCGTTGACCATGTATTTCATGATCACAGACAGCCAGGACGGCAGTTCCTTGCCCATGATGTCAGAAACGGCAAAGTAGTTGCCGATGCACACCATGACCCCGTGGAAGGTGACCGTCACCTCCTGGGGCTCCTGGCCACGGATGTCTCTTAAGATGTTGTCGCTGGCTCCCTCTGCCGCCTGAATGGCGTTTTCAACCATGGCCGCATAGGGTTCCCCGGCCTCATCTGCCAGGGCACTGCAGTCACCGACAGCATACACGCCCGGCCGCTGGGTCATGGCAAAGGCATCGACCTGGATCCGCTGGCCGTGACCGACGCGGTCCACCTCGATCTCTTCGCACTGGTTGTTACAGCAAACACCGGCACACCAGATCATGGTCTGGGTGTCGATGTCGCCCTGGCTGGTTTTGACCCGGCCTTCATACAGTTCCGTGATGTTGGTTTCCAGCAAGACCTCGACACCCAGCTTCTTGGTCAGGTAGCGGTGGGCCTTCCTGCTGTTCTTTTCACTCAAGGCAGGCAGGACGCGGTCAAGCAGGTCCAGCAGGACCAGACGGATCTCCTGTGGGTCAACACCGTAATCATGCGACAGGCTCTTGACCCAGTGGGCCAGTTCGCCAACCATTTCCACGCCGGTAAAGCCGGCGCCACCAACCACAAAGGTCAGCAAGCTCTTGCGTTTGGCCGGGTCGCGCTCTGAGGCAGCCTGCAAAAAGCAAGCGCGGATGTGTTCACGCAGTGTGACGGCATCGTCAAAGGACCACAGGGTGAACGCATGCTCCTCCAGGCCGGGGATGCAATAGAAGGCAGGTGAGCTGCCAATGGCAATCAGGCAGTAATCATAAGCGTACACATCCCGCTTGCCCAGCAGCTGCTTGTTATCAAAATCAAAGGTCTTGATCTCATCATGGATCACTTCGACCGCTGTATCCCGAAAAATATCCTGAAGCGGGACACGGATGGCTTCCTCACCCTGGCGGTTGCCGGCGACTTCATGCAGCTCAGTCAGCAACGTGTGGTATGGGTTTTTGTCAATCAAGGTAATGGACAACTTGTCCTTCTTCCCTTTTTTGTTGAGGTGAAGGGCTGCTTTCACACCGGCATAACCGGCTCCTACGATGAGTATTTTCTGTGACATAAGGCTTCTCTTGCATCCTTTCTGATCTGTAAACGTTCACGCTTTGTACTTATTTGCTATAAATAGCAAAATATTACGCTTTTTGAATAATGAGCAAAAGCCCATCTTCGTGGCATCATTTGTCATGCTGGTCTTTTTGGCCGGGGCTGGCCGACCAATGGCGACCTCCCGGTGAAAAGACAGGGGGTTATGAGAGTATGCCCATATGGCAAGCGTTTGCACCGTTGAAACGCAGTCATTATATCAGGGTCACGGCCTTTTGAAAAGGCATTTTAGTGGTGGTTCGTTTCTTTTTTGGGCATAAAAATGAGAATTTCGACAAAGCAGCTTTTATTCGTATTATAAAGTTAAGATTATTTGTTGCTTTTGTCTGCCAACAAGCTGCCGGCTTGCCAGATCGGTTATAATGCAAGGGGTTGATCCGCTGCGCATCTTGCTGGACAGGGAGCTGTTATGAGTCCAAAAACCGCTGTTGCCACCCCTTTGCGACCGACCCGGATGAGCAGGAGGGAGCAGGTCGTCGCCCTGCTGGCCCTCTTGATCTGGCTGGGTTTTCAGGCCTGGTCTTTAACCGGCTTTCCATTCGTGCATTCTGACGAAGCCTGGCTGTCGGGTTTGTCTCTGGCCCAGGTCAATGCAAACACGTTTCGGGTCACCGAACCATTCTTTGATCGCTTCCCCAGGCAGGTACACTCCATGAAGCTGCTTTTCCACGCCCTGCAAGGCCTCTTGATACGCCTCTTGGGCTACAGGCTCTGGAGCGTGCGCCTGCTCAGCCTCCTGGCTTCAACCCTTTCCCTGCTTCTCTTCCAACGCCATGCCCGTGTTTTTTTGCACCCGGCCGTGCCCCAGGCCACCCTCTTGACGGCCCTGCTGGCCACCCACGTCCAATGGCTGCTTGCCAGTCACCTGGCCCGTCAGGAGATCTTGCTTTTTGCGATTCTGGCAGGCGCCAGTCTGCTCTACGAACAAGCCGGGTCCAAAAACCTGGGCTGGGTCGGCCTGCTTGTTTTTGTCGGTGCCTTCTTGCACCCCAATGCGTTTTTACTCGCTGCCATGCTGGTGGCTGTGGTGGCCAAAGATGTCCTGACCCGACGTGAACCGCCATCAGCCCTCCTGCTTGCCGGCGGCCTGGTTGTGGCGGCTGGTCTGGCCCACCTCTTGATCAGCAGCCTGTTGACACCCGGTTTCATGCGTAACTACAAGGCCTTTGGCCAGACCCTGCAGGCTGACGCCCCCCTGGTCCAGCGCGGGCAAAACCTGCTGGCTTATGTTGTCAAGCTCTACCAGCGGGTGGGGGGCACCTACTGGCTGGCAGACCTGCGTGTGTGGCTGCTTGTGACCGGCGGGCTCGTTTTGCTGGCCACAGGTGTGCTCTTGTGGGGCCGGGGTGCGGCCCCGCAGCATCGAGACGGCCTGGCCACCGGCCTGGCCCAACTGGCCGGCTTTCTGGCCGGCAGCCTGGTCATCGGCCGCTACAACCCCACCTCTATCCTTTTCATCCTCTACCCCTTCCTTCGCCTCCTGGCCCACCTGCTGGATCTTTTGGCCGATCGCCCCGCCCGCTGGGCAAAAAAAGGGGCCACCGGCCTGCTGCTGCTGCTGCTGATAGGTGCCGGCAGCCAGTCCCTGCTGGCGGTTCGCCCCTTTTTAACTGTCTGGGATCAACCCTATACCCACTACCTGTCTGCCATCCGCTCCAGCCTCCCCGAAGAGGCCGTTGTTTTGGGTAACCTCAGCGCGTATTTTGGCTTGGCGGACCTGCCTTTTTTCGACATCCGAAACCTGGACAGCCTGCGTGAGGAACCCGAGGATGACCTTGATGCGGCCGCTGTGCGCCGCTACCTGACAGAAAACGGCATCAACACCGTCTTGTGGTACAGCGAATACGATTGGATCATGGCACAACCCATGTGGCGGATCCTCTACGAAGACACCAGCCGGGATCCCGGCCAGCCCTCAACCGTCTTTCCCGCTTTGAAACATGTGCTGGAACGCGACGGCACCTGTGTCCACACGTTTGATGCGCCTGTTTACGGCACGCGGGTGGCCGCCTACATGGGCCGCCACCCCTGGAAGGTCATGGTGTATGTTCTGGAGCCAGCGGGCGGTGAATGATGCGGTTGATCCCCTGGTCGTCGTCAACCCGCAACACCCGGTACAGGGCGGCCAGGCGCCCTTCAAGTTCCGCTTTGGAATCGGCCAGGACAATGCAGTAACCGACCCGGGCCGTCGCATCCGTGATGGCTTCAATCCGCTCCCCTTCTTGCTTGAAATAACCAGCCTCCAAGACGCCTGGACAGGCGGTCACCTCAGCCAGGGGCGTCAGGCGGTGAATGGGGCCGGGCTGGGCAAAAAACAACTGGACCGAAAGGGCCCGCTGGTTTTGAGCCAGGTCTTGCTGTTGCCAGCTGGCCTGGTCACGGGGATCCAGCGCCTGTCCCAGGGCGGTTCGGATCACCGAGCGGGTGATGTCAAAGCCGGTCAGCTCAGGAATGAACTGTGATTCAAAGGCCCCGCCGATCCGGCAGGCCAGCTCGTTGACCACCAGGCCATCTCGACCGACCAGATACTGGATGTAGACCGGGCCCTTGTCGATGGCAAAAGCCAGCACAATGCGGCGGGTCCAGTGGACCAGTTGTGCACCCAGGGCAGGCAGGTGGCACGAGGGCCATTCGTGTGACAGGCAGATGCCCAGTTGCTGGCGGCCGGGAAAAGAAAGGCGGTCAGTCATGGTCAGGACCTTGACTTGGCCTGCTTCAACCCAGCCACTGACCGTGATTTCATCGGAAGGATAATAAGACTCAACCAACACCTCATCAGCCCGGCTGTGCGCCAAAACGGCATCGATGTGGTCGGCCAGCTCGTCGGGCCGGTCCAGAACCACCAGGCCGCGCTGGCCTTGTGCGTCAACGGGTTTAACAACATAGGGGGCGGTCAGGCCCGAAAGGGTCCGGTCCAGCGAGCCGGTGTCCCGGCGCTGGACGAAAACATGGGGAACCGTCGGGATGTGGTGGGCAACCAGGCGTTTTTTCATGACCCGTTTATCGGTTACAGCCCGGGCCGTTTCGACCGACAAGGGAGACGGCAAGCCCAGGCGGCGGGCCAGCAGGGCCGCGGTCAGGACCGGCTGGTCGGTTCCCATGGTCATAGCCCCGTCAATGGTCAGCCCCTGGCGATCCAGGGCCGCTATGATGGCCGCCGGCTCAAAGGTGCTGGCCCAGATGCGCCTGTTGGCCAGGGCATGGCCTGGGGAGTCGTCACGGTTGTCACATGTGATCACATCGTGTCCCATGGACCGGGCCATCCGGATCCCGGGAACCTGGGCCAGTGATGCACCCAAGATCAGCAGGTTCAAGGTACCACCTCTTTTATCGTGTATTGGGGCCCTGTTTTGCGAAACCGCTTGGCAACAGGGGCATATTCAAGAACCAGGTCTTTAATGACACCAGCCAGGCGGCCCAGCGAATAGCCGGACTGCGCTTCCTGGTGCGCTTGCTCACAGACCTGCAACTGGCCGATGCGGACCGCTTCCTGCAGGAGGGTGGCCGACAGGTAGACCCGCCGGCGGGTCTCCTGGGCCAGTCGGTCAGCCGTTTGTCGGTTCATGGCCCGGAAAGCAGTCAATTGGATGTCCCTGGGTTTTTTCAAGAGCAGCTGGAAGACCGTTTCCTTGAGCCAGCTGCCCCAGCGGCGAAGGCCCGGGCGCGGTCGGGTTTGCGGGATGCCATAAACCACGTCAAAGCCCTTTTCAAGCGCATCCAAAAGCTGGAAAATATCCCGGGGATCGTTTTTCAAGTCATCATCAAAAGTCACAACAGCGGTCCCGCTGGCCTGTCGGATGCCGGCCAGCGTGGCGTTTTGCTGGCCCACATTATCGGCCAGCCGGATGCCGGTCACGCAGGAATAACGGCGGGCCAGTTCCCGAAGCGTGTTAAAGCTGTCATCCGGGCTGGCATCGTCCACCACAATCAACTGAACCGGCCGGTAACGGCTGTTTTCCGATCCAGTCAGGGTTTGGAGCAGGCGTTCCAGGTTGGTGGCCAAGACGTCGCCCCGCCCATAGGTGGGCACCACCACCGACAGGGCTGGCGGACTGGCAAAGACCTGACTGGTCATGGTCCGGCCAAGGCTTTCAAGGCCGCATCCACCGTTTCCAGCACCCGGTCCTGTTCTGAATCAGTCAGGGCCATGTACACGGGCAGGCGAACCAGGCGGCGCCCCAGGTCAGCCTCGACGGTGAACGTGTTTGCAGGCCGGATGAAACGGCGGCCGTAGGCGCTTTCGTGAAGCGGCACAAAGTGCGTCCGGGCATCAACCCCCGCTTGGCTCAAGGCCTGGACCAGCTGGCTGGCCTGGCCCCCATCACGCATGAGCAGGTAAAAGAGGTGGCCATTGGCCCGGTCGTCTTCCTCTTCAAAAGATGCGCCGGCCAGCAGGGGGTTTTCTCCACGCGCGACACCATCAAAATGGCGGGCGTAGCGGTCAAAGAGCCGGCGCCGGCCTTGCAAAATCTGGTCGCTGTGGCTGAGCTGGCTGGCCAGCAGGGCCATGCTCAGTTCCGCGGGTGAATAGCTGGAGCCTGGTCCGGTCCATTCATAGCGGTTGATCAGACCCGAGGTGAACGCGTCCCGGTTGGTGCCTTTCTGGCGAAAGCGGCTGGCTCGGGAAACCCAGGCCGGCTCATTGACCAGGAGGGCGCCGCCCTCCCCGGCCACCACATCTTTGATGCCATGAAAGGAAAAGCAGGCCATCTGTCCCCAGGTCCCGGTCAGGCGGCCCTTGTAGCGGGTCAGAAAACTTTGCGCGCAGTCTTCAACGACCACCAGGCCGTATTGGTCAGCCACCGCCATGATGGCGTCCATGCGGCAGCTGATGCCCCCGTAATGGATCGGCACGATGGCCCGGGTCCGGCTGGTGATGTGGCGGACCAGGCGTTCTGGGTCCAGGGTCAGGTGGTGGGGCTCCACTTCTGCATAAACCACCGTGCCACCGGCCAACAAAACCGCATTGGCATCGGATGGGTGGGCAAAAGAAGGCAAAATCACTTCATCCCCGGGTGCCAGATCCAGCAGGTGCATGGCCGTTTCCAGGGCATGGGTGCAGGAGGTCATCATGAAGAAGGGCTCCCGCCCATAGGTGTCCGCCAGCCAGCGGCTGCAACGTTGCGTCATGGGGCCGTCCCCTTCCGTATGACCGGATTCAAGGACGCGCTGGATGTTTGCCGTGGCCTCGTCTAAGGCAAAAGGTTTTTGAAACGGTATCATAGGCTCTCTCATCAGCTTGATATGGCAGCAGCCGCCACAGGGGCGGATGCATTGTTATTGTACAACAGACACCCGGCTTGTCAAATTGGCAAATATCCGTATTTTAGGCCATCTCATCAGGGAAAGAGGCTGGTTTAACTTAAGATTCGGTTGACAATTCCAATGAATTGGTGTACTTATGAAGAGGTGGCATTAAACGTTTACGTAGAAACACAAAAGGAGTATTTTCTATGAAAAAGCATCTAACCCTTGCTCTAATACTCATCATCGCCCTGCTGACTGCAGCTTGCGGCCAAGCCAACGCGACAGTTGCCTCGACGGTTAAATCAGTCGTCAGCAACATGCCCGATCACATCTACAAGATTGACGAAGGCGACTTTGTTGACCGCGTCAAAGCAGGTGAAGACCTGTTCATTTTGGACATCCGCCAGCCGGATGTGTATGCCGAAGGGCATGTCAAGGGTGCTTACAACGTTCCCTGGGGCACACCCATCGCACAAAACCTGGAAAAAATTCCCCAAGACCGCGAAGTCTTTGTTTATTGCTATACCGGACAGACAGCCGGCCAGGCCGTGATCACGCTTCAGGTGGCAGGTATCAAGGCGCGCAGCGTGAACCTGGGCTGGAACCTGGGCATTGCCAAGGTGGACGGGGTTGAAGCCGTCACCGAAACCACGGCCAACACCCTGCCCAATCAAACCTACCCGGTTGACAAGCAGATCAAAAAAGCTGTCGATGACTATTACACCAAAATGGAAGCCATCACGGGCACCTATGCCAACTACAAAATTTCTGAAGATGACCTGCTTGCCGCCATCAACGCCAAGGAAGACATCAGCATCCTGTCGGTCAGACGGGCCGAAGATTATGCCAAGGGCCACATCCCCGGCGCCATCAACATCCCCTTTGGCAACAGCATGCTGGATGACCTCAGTGCCTTACCCAAGAACAAGAAGATTATCGTTTACTGCTACACCGGCCAGACCTCCGGCCAGACGGTCGCCTCCCTGCGTCTGCTGGGCTACGACGCCTATTCGCTCAACGGTGGAACCGGCACGCCGGGCAATGATCCGGCCGGCTGGTTCAACAAGGGTTACCCCATTGATGATGGAAGCGGCGTGCCGTCCGGCGGAGATGCTGGAACCCCCAACAAGGGCGACGGATCCTGACCGGGACCTTAACTTGCACCAACATGAAAAAGGCGTGTGTTTTAGCACACGCCTTTTTCACGCCCTTGTTGATCAGGCTGGCTTGAAACGACGTAGCCAGTCCTGATGGTCATGGTACCAGTCAATGGTGGCCAAGAGCCCCTGCTGGAATGAAAATGTCGGCGCCCAACCGCAGGCCTGTTGGATTTTTTCAGTCGACACCCGGTAGCGCACATCATGGCCAGGCCGGTCAGCCACAAACGCAATCTGGCTGTCAGGCAGGCCCAGGCGCTTGAGGATCTGACGAACCAGCCTGATGTTGGCGCGAACATTGCCCCCGCCGATGTTGTAGGCCTCGCCCGGTTGCCCCTGGTTGAACACAGCCACCAGCGCCGCGCAATGGTCCACCACATGCAACCAGTCGCGCACCTGGCGCCCGTCACCATAAACCGGTATGGGAAGGCCCCGCAAGGCCCGGTCGATGACCCGTGGGATCAACTTGTCGGGCAGCTGCCAGGGGCCGTAGTTGTTGCTGCTTCGGGTCACCAGCACAGGCAGGCCGTGGGTTTTAAAGGCAGCCCGCACCAAGAGGTCTGCCGCCGCCTTGGACGCGGCGTAGGGGTTGTTGGGCAACAGGGGCATGTCTTCCGAAAAGGCCTGGTCGCGATCCGGCACCCCGTACACCTCATCGGTTGAAACATGGACGAAACGGTGGCGGCTGTCTGGGCCGCCTGGTTTCCCAGCCTGCCAAACGGTACGCGCCGCATCCAGGAGGGCCTGGGTGCCCAGCACGTTGGTGCTGACGAAGACATCAGCCTGTCGGATGCTGTGGTCGACGTGGGTTTCTGCTGCCAAATGGAAGACATCGCTGATGTCATGCGTCCTGAGCAGCGCCTCCATGTGGCCGCGATCACGGATGTCAGCCCGGACCAGGATGTGGCGGTCGTTGCCCTGCAGGCTGGCAAGCCGATCCAGGTTGGCCGCATAAGTCAAGGCGTCGACAGTCACGATCCGGCAGTCAGGATCATGAGCCAGTAAAAAATGAACCAGATGGCTGCCGATAAAACCGGCTCCCCCGGTGACCAAAATGTGTTTAGACACCCACTCACCCTCTCTCAGCTGACTGCTTGCGCACCGATAAAAGAAAAGCCCCAGGCAAATCCTGAGACCTTCTTTGGTGATCCACCGGAGAATCGAACTCCGGACCCCCTGATTAAAAGTCAGGTGCTCTACCGGCTGAGCTAGTGGATCATATGGCTGGGGTGGCAGGATTTGAACCTACGCGTGCGGGAGTCAAAGTCCCGTGCCTTACCGCTTGGCGACACCCCAATATGTCATTCAGGCACATGCCACCGTGTCTTCTGTTTGGGGTGGGATATGGGAATCGAACCCACGGCCTCCAGAGCCACAATCTGGCACTCTAACCAACTGAGCTAATCCCACCATCGTGACGCGCGTTTTTGGCACGATCTGAATTATACGGTGCCTGCCTGGTCTTGTCAAGGTATGACCGGGCATTTTCATCTGTCACCACATCCTTTTCCAGATGGCCCGGTAAGCTGTTATACTGGTAGGACACAGGCACAAGGGAGGTCTTGATCATGCCCACCACACCACCTGTCCGCGTTCCGCTATCTGGCAAGCGCCTGCAGCTGACGGCCATTGAAGCTGAAGACAGCCGCCGGCTGACGTCTTTTTTTCAAGACATGGCCCTGCTCTCCTATTATATCCCAACAACGGCACGGCCGCTCAACCAGGCACAGATCGAGGCCCTGCTCGCAGACTGGGATGACGGCCAGACCCACTTTGTCTTTGCCATCCGAAAGAACGGTCACTTGATCGGCCTGGTCAACCTGGATGGTTTGGACTGGGCCAACGGCCATGCCGAAGTCGGCATCGCCCTGACGGATGAAGGGGCCCGGGGCCAGGGCTTTGCCACAGAGGCTCTGGGGCTTTTGATTCGCTACTGTTTCGATGAACTGGGCCTGCACAGGCTGTGGGCCCGGATCATCGCCGGCAACACCGCTTCCTTGCAGCTGTTTGACAGCCTGGGCTTTGTCCGGGAAGGGGCGCTCAGGGAGCACGTGCGCAGGCAAGGCAGCTACCGCGACATGGTG
>CAYXIM010000033.1:0-5111 GCA_964465385.1 uncultured Oscillospiraceae bacterium | reverse complement strand
TGGGCCTTTTGCAGGCAGAGTGGCTGGCCTCTGGTAAAAGGGATCAGCTTGAACGCGACTGGGGATCATGATAAAATCACAGTGCTGTGCAATCGACACATTGTAATGAGGTCAACGAGGAGGAAATCTATGACTAAACTGATTGGAAATGCTGTTTTCGGACAATCCGGCGGGCCGACGGCCGTTATCAACGCCAGTGCAGCCGGTGTTTTTGCAGAAGCCCTGCAGCAAACAGGCGTGATTGAAAAGGTTTATGGTGCAGCCCACGGGATCGTCGGTATTTTAAACGATGTCCTGTACGACATCGGCCAGGAAGACCCGGCTGAATTGGAGCTGCTGAAAACCACCCCGTCATCCGCCCTGGGCTCCTGCCGCTACAAGCTGGCGAGCGTTGAAGAAGATGAGACGGATTACCTGCGCATCCTGGACGTGTTCAAAAAGCACAACATCCGCTATTTCTTCTACAACGGCGGCAACGACTCCATGGACACCTGCAGCAAAATCTCTGATTACCTGCACAAGGCCGGTTATGAATGCCGGGTCATGGGTGTGCCCAAAACCATCGACAACGACTTGTTCGGAACAGACCACTGCCCGGGCTTTGCCTCAGCAGCCAAATACATCGCCACCACCATCATGGAAGTATATTTGGACGCACGCGTCTATGATACCGGCATGATCACCGTCATCGAGATCATGGGCCGCCATGCCGGCTGGCTGGCTGGTGCCGCTGCGCTGGCTGGTTACAAAGGCTGCGGACCGGACCTGATTTACCTGCCTGAGATTGATTTCGACCTGGAAAAAATGCTGGCAGACGTCAAGGACGTTTACAACCGCACCCAAAAGGTCATCGTGGCTGTTTCTGAAGGCGTTCAGACCAGTGACGGCAAGTTCATCCCCGAGCTGGTGGGAACGGTGTCAACCGATGCCTTCGGCCACAAACAGCTGGGTGGAACCGCCAGCGTGCTGGCTGACTACCTGAAAGAAAAAATCGGCTGTAAGGTGCGTGGCATTGAATTGTCACTCATGCAGCGCTGTGCTGCCCACCTGGCTTCCCAGACGGATGTGGATGAAGCCTTCCTGGCCGGCCAGACGGCCGTGCGCTGCGCCGTTGATGGCATGACGGATTTCATGGTTGGTTTTGAGCGTCCGGAATCCGGCCCTTATGCCTGTGACATCAAGCTGATCCCGCTGGCCGACGTCGCCAACACCGAAAAACGTGTCCCGCGCGAATGGATCAACGAAGCCGGCAACTACGTCACCCAGGAGTTTGTTGACTATGCCCTGCCGCTGATTCAAGGCGAATCCCGGATTGCCATCGAAGAGGGCCTGCCCCGCTTCGCCCGTTTGAAAAAAGTCCGGGTTTGAAGCCTGAAGCGCGCCTGACTGACAGTGCCCGTTGACGGGCCTTGCATCTGACCAAAAAAAGCCGGCCTTGT
Organism: uncultured Oscillospiraceae bacterium; assembly: GCA_964465385.1. Lineage (GTDB taxonomy): Bacteria > Bacillota > Clostridia > Saccharofermentanales > UBA5734 > JAAYBY01. The sequence goes on along the minus strand of CAYXIM010000033.1, from coordinate 3,672 downwards.
CCCAGGACAAGGCCGGTCTTTTCAATCACTCAAGCCCAGGATTTCATGGGCCAGCAAGTATTCCTTGATATCCAGCCCGCCAGTAAAGCCAACCAGCTTGCCCCCTTTGCCAACCACCCGGTGACAGGGCACGAAAAGGGCCAGGGGGTTGGCCGAGCAGGCCGCGCCCACAGCGCGTGCTTTTTTGAGCCCCTCCTGCTCATTACCGCCGCTGACGGCTGTCGCCACAGCCGCGTAGCTTCGTGTCTGGCCGTGGGGGATGGCCATGAGGGCCTGCCAGACATCTTGTTGAAAACGGCTGGCCTGGCCAAAAGCCAAAGGCACCTCAAAACCTGATCGCTGCCCCTTGAAATAGGCCTTGAGTTGTTCCACGGCCTGGCCCAGAAAAGCGGGTGCCCGGTCGGTCATCCAACAACCACCGGGAGCCAAGGTCTTAGCCACGGCCTCCCGTTCCAGCAAAGCGCCCCGGGCATCCAGCAGGTCAGCCTTGGCCAGCACTTCCTGCAGGCGCGCTGACGCACAGGGCTGGCCATAGCGGATGAAGGTCGCCTCCGTCAGCGCCTGCCGGTTGCTGATCAAAGCCAGAACGGCCAGCCGAAAAGGCACCAGGGCCACGCTGACCAGGTCTTGGTCCGGGCGCAACAGGGCATACAAGAGCCGGTCCAGATGCCTGCCTTGATCCGGGTCGTGGTGGGCCGATCGCAACCGGCCTTCCTGTTGCCAGCCCGTTTCTTCCAAGAGCGCCAGGAGGCGGCTGTGGCCTGGGTCAACGGCCAGGTCCAAGCGGAACACATCGCCCTGGTTCATGGCCTGGTCGATCACCTGCTGGAGGGTGTGTTTGTCCAGGTGTCGCTGGACGGGGAAAAAATGCAACCAGTGGTGCCGGCTGTCCTTGTCGATGGCCTGCAGGCCAAAAAGAGCCGTCATCACCTGTCGGCTGCCGCTGGTACGGCCGGTGATCCAAACTGACCGCTCGCACTGCTGCAACAAGGTTCTGGCCTTGTCCAGGAGGGCCTGAGGGGATCGGACCGTCCAGCCAAGCTCGGCAGCCCATGGTGCGCTGACATCGGCCAGGCGCAAACGGTGGCAATACGGTGAGCCCTTCATCCTTCTCCTCCTATGCCTGGCAGCCCGGCTGCCTGGACCTGAATGGCCTGTAAGAGGGCGTCCAGATCCGCTGACGCTTCTGCCGCCAGAAAACGGGTCAAGGCCTGCTGGCAACTTTCGTTTTGAACGTGGTCCCAGTTTTCAATCCGATGGCTGCCGCTGACCACCGCCTGGTAGAAACGATCCCGGTAAGCCGCCATGAAGCCACCGTAGCGTTGCCGCTCCACCAGGGCCTGCCAGACAGCCGGGTCATTGACCATGGGATAGAGGCCTTCGAACACCTGGTAGCGGCTGAGCATGATCAGGGCGTCGGGGTCCAAGGCCAAAAACGCAGCCAGGCGGATGGCGCCGTCCACATCAGGGGCCAAGCGGCTGACCACCAGGCAGCGTGTGTGCAAGGGCACGCGCATCGGTGTGTTGTCCCGGGCCGCCTGGCTGCTGGCCATGGGAACCAGGCCGGCAGAGACGGTCAGGCCATCCTGCTGATGCCAATAGGCCAGGTCTGTTGAATCGATCAGCCAGCTGGCCAGGTGGCGGTCTGGCCGGCCCGGGTCTGCTTGTTCGAACACAAGCGCCCGGTCATCGGGGCTGAACCGGGAGGCATCCAGGTCCATCTGGGCCAGTTGCCGCAGCCACAGCAGTGCCTGGTTCATACCCTGGTCTCCCCTGTCTCCCGCCTCCCCGGTCCACAGGCAGCCATTGGCCTGGCCATCAGCCAGCAGCCGCAAGGGCGCCAGCCCGGCCAGGCTGTCGTGGACAAAGACCGCCTGCCTGAGCTGGGTCTGGCGGATCTCTGCTTCGATCAAGCCGTCAGGGTCCGGGGCCACCTGCAGGCCTGCTTCCAGCAGGGCCGCTTGCACTCCCAGGGCCCAGGCCTGCCAGCTGTCCCAGTTGGGGTCCATTTCCGGCGCCACTTTGCCCACCTGCGACAGCAGGTCCAGGTTGTAGCACTGGAGGGGAACCGATGACAGGTAAGGCAGCCCGTAGAGGGCCAGGTTTTCTCGAATGGCATCCAGGCCGGCTGGGAAAACGTGTTGCTGGTTCAAGTGGGGCAGGTCAGCCAGGACCGTCTGGCATTCGGCAAGTTGGTTGATACCGGGCACCGTTGCCGCCTGGCGGGTGTAGATCAAGTCAGGTCCTTCATTGGCAGCCAGCCACAGGGCCAGCTGGTCAGACAAGGCCCCGTCCCGGGCCGAAACCGTAACCACATCCAGTTCCAGGGGGGCATCGTAGGCCATCAGGTCTTCCCGTGTGAGCTGCGAGGCTGGGCCTTCCAGACTGGCGCCAGCTTCTTTGGCCAGAAAGAGCAGGCGCAAGGACTCAGCTGCTTCTTTGCCAAACGGCACCGCCAGGCGAAGGCGGACCGGGCTGTCCCAGGGACCGGGCTCAGCTGGCAAAATCGGTGGATCTGTGGGTACAGGCAACGGGCCCTGCTCACCGGTCAGGAGCGGAAAGGAGGCCCCCGGCGCCTGACAGGCCACCAGGCCCAAGGCCAGGGACAGAAGCCAGAACACCACCACGAGCTGCATGCCTCTTGTTTTGCGCATGGCTTCAGCCCTCTGCCATCAGCTGGGCCAAGGGGCGTGTGCGTTCGTTCTGATAGAGGCACAAGCGAAACGCAAGTGGCCCCCCGCCCGGATCCAGGCGATTGGTGTCCATCTGCACAGGGCCGGTCGCCACCCGTCGCCAGCCAGGCTGACGGTCCAGGTCGGGGAAAAAAGCATCTGCAGCAACCTGTTTAAAAACCTGGGTGACCAGGGCTTTGTCACAATAAGGTAAGAGTTGGCGATAGAGGCTGGCTCCGCCTACCAGGTAAACCTGGTCCTTGTGAACCCCTTGCAAGCGGGCCGCCAGTTCCGGCAGGCTGCGGCAGAGGATCAGGTCGGAGCCGCCTGTTTCATGACGTCGTGACAGGATGATGTTCTTTCGATTGGGTAACGGATCTCCTTGTGGAAAAGAGGCCAGGGTCCGACGGCCGTAGACGATGGTGTGACCGCTTGTCAGGCGCTTGAACTGGCGTAAGTCAGCGGGCAGGTAGACCAGCAGCTGCCCTGCTTTGCCAATGCCCCAGTCCAGATCAACGTTGACAATGATGTTCATAACAACCCTCTTCGGCTCAGACGGCCACCGGTATGCCTGTCATTTTTTCCCCGTGCCGGTACTGTTCCAGGCGGATCTGGTCCGGCTTGACGGCATAAAAATCACTGATATCAGGATCAATATACAGGTTTGGCGCCGCGTAGCCCTCACGGGACAGCAACTCTTCCACCAGGGGGACGTGTCGGTCGTAGATATGGGCGTCAGCGATGACATGAACCAGGTCACCCGCCTCAAGGCCGCTGACCTGGGCCAGCAGGTGGACCAGAACAGCATATTGGGTCACGTTCCAACCGTTGGCCACCAGCATGTCCTGGGAACGCTGGTTGAGCAAGGCATTGAGGCGCTTGCCTGAGACGTTCAGGGTCAGGCTGTAGGCACACGGGTACAATTGCATGGCATGCAGGTCTTCGTGGTTGTAGAGATTGGTCAGGATTCGGCGGCTGGACGGGTTGTGCTTGAGGTCGT
>CAYXIM010000032.1:0-18985 GCA_964465385.1 uncultured Oscillospiraceae bacterium | reverse complement strand
GATATTGTTTTAGAATCATCAACTAAACGTTCGCTCAAAGCATCTTCAGTATGCCTCCCGATCACATATAATACAAGGTGTCTGCTTTCTGGTGTTGTTGGTCAGCGATACTGTCATGGTGTAACTATTCAGCTAAACGGCCCGTCTTTTGAAAAGATATTAACAATGAAGTAGATTTTATCTGGGATGAGAATCAGTGGAGCACTGAATATGAATTAGATTCCATTCCAGAGAAAGATAAAAACGAGGATTTTTACACCCTAAGGGAGAGTATGGAAAAGATGGTGGGATGGATAAAAAAGATTGTTCCTTCATAAAGTGCCAGCAATAAAAGAGGAAAATGTAGTAATTGGTAGTTCTAATCTGCATGATGCTACCATACTTAAATATTTACATAATGATAGGTGGATTTCACCGAGGTAGGGCTGTTGAAGTATCGAGATAAAATTCAAGTTCTATCTAAGAGAGATGCATTATTTTGCTGTATTACAATACAGTGCAACACAATACAGCAATTATTTATTTTTGTTTAATATTCAGTTTTATATAGACTTTCTGATGTAAATACGCTACAATAAACTGTATCACAATACAGTGTAATACGGTACAGTAAATAGGAGGTTATATGTTTGTAGGAAGAGAAAAGGAATTAAATATTTTGACTAGCAAAATTAAATCAAATAAATTTGAATTTGGTATTGTATATGGCCGCAGAAGAATAGGCAAAACTAGATTACTTCAAGAATTAGTCAAAGACTATAATGCTATATATTATGTAGCAAATGAGATGGGACATGAGTACAATTTAGAGCAGTTAAGTAGTATTGTGGCCAATTATTTTAATCAACCATTTACATTTTCCAGTTTTGAAGATTTATTTAAATTTTTAAGTCAAAAAAGTATTGATGAAGAAATAATATTGATAATTGATGAGTTCACTTATCTTATGAGTTCAAATCCAGAAATTTTATCTGTGCTTCAAAATATTATTGATCATGCATTAATTAACTCGAAATTAAAACTTGTTATATCTGGAAGTCACGTTGGACTACTAGAAGATGCAATTTCATACAAAAAACCACTATATGGTCGTTCTACCTTTAAATTAAAAGTAGAACCATTTGACTATTTCGATGCATCGAAATTTTATCCAAATACCTCTTATGAGGAAAAAATAATGTACTATAGTGTGTTTGGTGGTGTTCCCTTTTATGCTAATAGAATAGATGATAAATTGTCCTTTAAGGCAAACGTAATAAGCCTTCTAATTGAAGAAGGCGCTATATTTGAAGATGAAGTTTTCTTTTTTTTAAGCCAAGAGGTTAGGAGCGTTGCGACTTACGGTAAAGTATTAAACGCTATAGCATCTGGCGCCACTAGGGTTAATGAAATATCTACAAAAAGTGGAATTTCGGATACCGGAAACACCAGTAAACATTTAGACTTATTAATCAAACTCGGAATTGTCGAAAAAATATATAGCTTTGGTGAGAGTGCTAATTCCAGGAAATCTACATATAAAATTAAAGATCAATTATTTTTGTTTAATTACAGATTTTTGGAGCGACGTCGAACTCAGAAGACCATAATGAATCCAGAAGCTTTTTATGAAGCTTATATCGAACCTCATCTTAATGAATTTATATCATTTGAATTTGAAAGAATCTCCATAGAGTTTTTATTGAGAAAGTATAAAAATAGCATTCAAGATATATCAAGTTACTGGTACAACAGTGCGAAATTAAAACAAAATATAGAAATTGATATAGTAATGAAAAAAAGTGACGAATTGTATGCCTTTGAATGTAAATGGACAAACCAACCAATAGATAAAAAAGATGAAGAACACTTAACCAGTAAAACTCTATATCTAGGTAAGAATGTAAGGATAGGTTTTTTCTCTAAATCTGGATATAATTCTGGTTTGAGTCAAAGGAGTCTTAGGTTTATTCCTTCAGATTTATATGATTTATAACCCACTGTGTATGCATACTATAATTTACCATGCATTAGTTCAAACCTAATAGCTGAGTCACCGCGTCAGCTATTGTGGGTTTTGCTCTTAAGACAGAAAGATAAATTTATTCATCTCGCGGATCAGGTTACCCTTGTTTACTTCCATTATTACGGCATCAATTGTGATTAAATAAATCCGTATATATGAAGAAAAAGCCCAATGGATGGAAAAGGTTGAAATCAATAATACTTAATTTCCCTATCATTGAGGGCAATATGTATATAGGTTTGGACAATGATAAGCTTATTGAAACGGTCATATCAATATGCCTTTTTTATACGCCTCAAACTGTTTGCCAAGCCCTGCATCCACAGACAAAAACACGTGAAAAAGTTTTTTTGTTGCTTTAAAAAGCAGATTTAAGGTCGTCCGTTTAACAGAAGAATGTGTTTCGTCAGAACGTAAATACCAGCGATTTAACAAACGCCAAAAGAAACCCTTTTAAGCTGCTTTGTAGCTGGCGCAACACGTTAAACAGTACCCGGAGCAACAAACGAAGACGCAAAAAGGCAATCAAAGCAGCTGTGAAAAGCATATGCAGGCGCACTTTACGTTTGCATCCAATATGTCGCATGGCTTAAGATGGTACACGGATCAAGCAGGGTCATTTAAATGAGTCGTTATTGTGAACAGTGAATTTGCCTGACATTGTCTTGTTCCAGAAGGCGCATGAGTAGCGAACAAGGGATGTCCATAGCGCGACATATTTCCATCAGCTTTTTAATGCTGAGGTTGCTGGGATGGTTCTCGATGGTATTGATGTAGGACAGGTTAGCATGTGACAGTTTAGCCAGGTCTTCCTGGCTCAACCGCCGAATCGTTCTAAACCTTCTCAAAAGAAGGCCGATGGTGTCAGCAGTTGCTGTTTCAGGCTGAACAGACGAATCATCAGGTAGAGCGGGATTTGATCGGCGTGTCAGGTGCATGGTAAACCCCCTCAAAAACATGTCGAAAAACGATCTGATAATTCAGTATTATAGTACAAAAATTGAATCAAAAGCAAGAAATGGAGCCCACCATGGATCAAGAAAAAATCCAGTCCTGGCCGACTGAACAACAAGAAGAACGAGCCCTGCTGGTTGGCCTGCCAGAGCAAGGCCCCGGTGTGATAACAGAGGAAGCGGAAACGCTCTCTGAGTTGGCAGACCTGGTTCGGGCTGCTGGTGCTGTCGTTGTTGGTTCTGTGGTTCAACGCCAAACACGGCCCGACTCTGCCTTTCGAATAGGAAAAGGGAAAATCGAGGAACTGCGCCAGCTGTGCCTGTCACAAGATGCAAACCTGATTGTTTTTGACGATGAGTTGACCGGCACACAAATCAGAAACCTGGAAGAAGTCACCCAGTGCAAAGTCATTGACCGCACGTTCTTGATCCTGGACATTTTTTCACGCCGGGCACAGACCCATGAGGGCAAGCTACAAGTCGAATTGGCCCAACAACAGTATCGTCTCAGCCGCCTGGTCGGCTTGGGACAGGCCCTATCCCGTCTGGGTGGGGGGATCGGAACACGTGGGCCTGGTGAGACAAAGCTGGAGAGTGACCGACGCCACATCAACCGGCGCATCCACTACCTGCGCCGTGCCCTCAAGCAAGTCTCCAACCAAAGGGCTCAGCTGCGCAAAAAACGGCAGGCAAACCAGGCTCTGACCTTGGCCGTTGTCGGCTACACCAACTCAGGAAAATCCACCTTGATCAACCGCTTGAGTCAAAGCCAACTGCTGACAGCCGACCAGGTTTTTGCCACCTTGGACCCCAGTGTTCGCAAATGGGGGCTGCCGGATGAAACAGAAGTGTTGCTGATTGATACGGTAGGGTTTATCCGAAAGCTTCCACATCACCTGGTGGATGCCTTCCGGGCCACCTTGGAAGAAATCACGCAAGCGGATGCTATTTTGGAAGTCATCGATGCGTCTGAACCGTATTTGGACAGCCGTATGTCCGTTGTAGATCAGCTAATCGACAGCTTGGGTGCCTCGAAGCTGCCCCGTTTTTACCTGCTCAACAAAGTCGATTTGTTGGACGACTTACGGCGAAAAGAGGTTGAGGCTGATCTGGCAGCCCAACTGGTTAAACAAAAGCAGACAAGTGACCGATCCAGGCAATTTTGGATTTCTGCGGTCACTGGAGAAGGCCTGGATCATTTTGCCCAGGCCATGGTACATTTCTCCACGGGGCGTATGCTGCCTGTGGACCTGGAGCTGCCTTATCGGGAAACGGCCCGCATTGAGACCCTTCGACGTTTTGGCCGGATTGACACCATTGATTACCTGCCCGAGCACATCCAGTTGTCCGGCTACATCCAATACAGCCATTACCACCTGCTTCAGCCCTTTTCAAAGCTTGCGAAAAAGAGCGAAGAACGGTAAACTATTTGACAATCAAACAGTTAGGTGGAGGTGGCCAGCCAATCGGCTCATGGGATGAATGCATACCAACAACAAGTGAATCGGCTCATGCTCGAAATTTTCAACCGCATCCTTGTGACGGAAGAAAAAGCGCTCAGTCAGGGTAAATTCAGTGATTTATCGGTTGCGGAAATGCACACACTCGAGGGAATCGGCCTTTACAACAGCCGGACCATGAGCGAAACAGCTGCAATTTTAGAAATCACAACAGGAACCCTCACGGTTGCCATCGATCGCTTGGTCCGAAAAGGATATGTCTTGCGGCAACGAGACACGGCAGACCGGCGTGTGGTCCGTATCCAGCTGACCAAGAAAGGCAAGCTGGCTTTTCGTATGCATCATAAATTCCACACCCTCTTGATTGACCGGCTGACAGAACCGCTCGATGATGAACAAAAACAAATCCTGCTGAGCACCCTGACCGGCATTGCCAATTTTGTGGGTGAGCAATACAGGCGTTATACCGAATACCCGGAACAAAACCCTGACCCAGCAGCAGATTTAAGACAAACAGGAGGCCACAGATGACTCTAAACCAATCTGTTGCAGCACTTGTGACCGGTATACTTGCTGACATCCTTGGCAGACCGGTGTCTGAACTGACACCGGAGCAGGAACTGGTGCAAGGCCTTGGCATGGATTCTCTGGCGCTTTACGAATTTGTGATTGAGCTGGAAGAACAGTATAAGATTCAAATTTCCGATGAAGATATTGATCGCGTCCAGACCATTCAGGATGTAATCCATGAAATCGAGCAGCGGCAGAATGCCAGAAAGGCCTGAGTATGCAGATCATCAAAGGCAAACAGTATTTTGATGTCCGACCTTTTCAAACCCTTCGAGACATGTTGGACCAGGCGACAGATCTCTACCAGGATCAGGTTGCCTTTCGCTTCCGGACACAGCTGGACCGTGACCCCGAAAGCAAAAGTTACCGCGCCTTTCGCCAAGACATCAATGCCTTGGGAACAGCTCTTTTCGCGCTCGGTATGCAAGGCAGCCACATGGCCGTCATCGGTGAGAACAGCTACCCCTGGTGCCTGGCATACACCACCACGGTGTGTGGCGCAGGCCTTGCGGTTCCACTGGACCGGCTCTTGATGCCGGATGAACTGATCAGCCTGATGGACCGGGGCCGTGTTGCGGTGGTTTTTTATGATCCATCTTTTGAGGACCTGCTCATGCAGGCGAGTGAACGCTTGCCGTCGTTGACCCTACTGGTCCGTATGAGAGCGGGTAAACCTAAGGCAGAACAACCCGATTGGTCCAAGCCACTGGCTGGCCTCAAGGACACGGGGCCGACCTGGATGCGCTTGGAAGACCTGTTGGAAGCGGGTGACGCGCGCTTAAAAGATCAAGACACCGGTTTTACCCAGGTGGTCATCGATCCCCAGGCTCCCATGGCCCTGCTTTTCACCTCAGGAACGACCGCAAGTTCCAAGGCTGTTTTGCTCAGCCATCGCAATGTTTGCGCCAACATTCAGGGCTTGGCCGGAGTCATCCGCCTTAAACCCGGAACCCGCCTGCTATCTGTTTTGCCTTTACATCACACCTTTGAGAACACCTGTGGCCTCTTCATGGCCCTGTATATCGGTGGGGAAATTGTTCAATCAGATGGTTTACGTTACATTCAAAAGAACTTGCAAGAGTATGGCATTGACATGATCATCGGGGTGCCGGCGCTCTTTGCTAATTTTTACAACAAGGTGCAAAGCACCTTGGTTAAGACAGGCAAGGACCGTTTGGTGCGGCTTTTGATCCCCTTGACCCAGGGACTGCGCTGGATTGGCATCGATTTACGCCGGCTTGTTTACCGCCAACTGCTGGACGCCTTTGGCGGGCGCCTGCGGCTGGGGATCTGCGGTGCGGCACCGATCGACCCTAAAATCATCCGCTTTTTTGATGCGATCGGTATCCGGATCCTGGAAGGGTATGGTCTGACAGAAACTTCTCCTGTCGTCACCGGCTGTAACAGCAAGTTTTTTGTTCCCGGCACGGTGGGCCAACCCATTTTTGGTGTTGAGCTTGCCATCGATGCCCCCCAAGCCGGAGAAGATGGTGAAATTCTGGTCCGTGGTGATAGCGTGATGCTGGGTTATTACCAGGACGAGGAGGAAACAAGCCGTGTCCTGACAGCAGACGGCTGGTTTCGCACGGGTGATCTGGGGCGCATCGATCCGCGTAAGAAAAGCCTGTCGATCACAGGCCGGGTTAAATCCATGATCGTCCTTAAAAGCGGTAAAAAGGTCTTCCCCGAAGAAATCGAACAACTTTTTGACGACCACGACTGGATCAAGGAATCCTTGGTCTGGGGAGAGCCGAGCGTGGGCGGCGAGGTCGTCGTCAGTGCCAAACTGGTTATTGACTCAGACCGCTTCAGCCAGCTGACCGGCCGCTTGCCTGATGGCATTGAAATCCGAAAAGCCCTGGAAAAAACCATCCGTGAGATCAATGCAAAATTGCCCAGCTTCAAAAAGGTCCGCCAATTTGTCTTCAGTTTCAAGGATCTGGTTAAAACGACAACCCTTAAAGTGCGCCGGCCCATTGAAATTGAACGGATCCAAAAGATTTTAAACATGAACCGCTTTAACTGGAAAGACCTGAGTGGGCAAAATATCGATACGTTCGATGTTGCTGTCAACCTGCCCGAGGGGACAGCAGACCTGTAAAAATGTGTGAAAAGAAGGAAACAGGAGCATGGCCATGAACGATGCACGCAAACCGGATGTCTACCGCTTCATCATCAACCCCAGAGCGGGCCGGCGCAGCCGTGCAGACCTGACTGGCGTCATTGAGTCTGTCTTTTCACAAAGCGACAGGCCCATCGACTGTCAGATCCTGTTGACAGAACAACCAGGCCATGCCACCGCACTGGCTCAATCATATGCAAAAACCTATGGGGATCGGGTGCTGGTTGTGGCCTGTGGCGGAGATGGAACCGCACGCGAGGTGGCAAGCGGCCTGTTAGGCAGCCAGGCAGCCATGACTGTTTTGCCTATTGGAACTGGCAATGACTTTGTCAAAACCGTTTTTAGTACGCAGGACATCAACCAGTTGATTCCCCGCCTGCCTCAACCAGACATTCGGCTTATTGACACCATGGACATCAATGGTTCTGTTTGCGTTAACATCACCTCCTTGGGGTTTGACACCAAGGTGCAGCGAAAAGCCCAACGCTTGAACGCACGCTTCCGTCAATTGGGCGGCATGGTCTACACGCTGGCCATTTTTCCCAGCTTGTTTGGCCAAAGAAGCTACCCCATCCATTACGAGCTGCAGGTCCGCCAGGAAGACGGCAGTGAGACGATGGTCAGTGGATCCAATGATATGATCCTGACAGCCATTTGCAACGGCCAGTATTATGGCGGTGGTTTCAGACCAGCCCCTCTGGCAAAAGTTGATGACGGGCTCTTGACCTTCTCCATGATCGATGCCCTGCCTCTGAGAAAAATCTTTCCCTTGATTCCGCGCTACAAAAAAGGAACCCATCTGGCTCTTCCAGCGGTCCACGCTTGGGAAACCACATCTGGGACCATCTGGACAACCGAAGGAGTCCTGCTGGGCAACAAAGACGGTGATTCTTTTGAAGACAAACGCGTCAGTTACCGGGTGGTTCCGAAATCTCTTTACTTCGCTTTTTACTGAACAGACGGGGGATTTTCTTGTTTTTGAACTGTTGCTGCATCCAATCCACCAAGGATCGGTTGAGTTCTTCTTTGTTATCAAAATCTTTGGGTGAAAGGGGCTGGCCAAACGTCAAGATCACCTTGCGCCGCCGGCCCGTTTTTGTGTCGTAGGGCTGGGGTGCCTTCATGTGCCGGTTGAAGACTTCATAGCCACCATCAATGAAAACGGGAAGAACTGGCACCTGTCCCTTCATGGCAATGTAAGCAGCCCCTTCCTTAAAGGTGCCCAGGCGACCGTTGTTGGATCGCGTTCCTTCCGGATGGATCAGCAAGATGTTGCCTTCCTGCAGTTTTTTGACAGCGAGAACCAGGCCACGCAAGGGGTTACCGAAACGGTCAATGGGGATTGCCCGGCCGACCCGGACAATGATCTTGCCGAAGAGCCCGTGGCGTTCTTCAAGGTCTTTGGCTGCAATGGCGCTCATGAGTCGAAAATGTTGGCGGGGCAAAAAAGAACCGATCCACATGCCATCGACGTAGGTCTCGTGGTTGGCCGCAATGATATAGGGGGTCTGGGATGGAATGTTTTCCAGCCCCTCGGCGGTCAGCTGCAAGTGCAAGCGGGTGTAGGTCATGCCAAACCAGTAGGCAAGGGTTCCAACCAGGCCTCTGCGCAGGGGGTAACGGTTGTTGGACGCAGAGGATTGCTTGCGTTTTTGCCGGTCACGTATGTCCTGTTTAAGGGGCGTTATCGTTTTGTTTTCGGGCGAATCCTTCACAAAAAAACAACCTCCTGATGCATGCTGCAGGCAGGATAAGGCGGGCTTGTAGCGGTTGAACAACAGCCGCTATTTTGTTAGAATACGATACATTGACCGAAGAATCAACCGACAGAATGGACAAAAAAGCCCCCCAATCGGAGGTCTACGATGACGATGGCGACGGGTCGGCGTTATTACCACGTTCGATCTTTTTCAACGCTGTTGGAGATGCTCAAACAAAGTGTTGACCACTTTGGCCCCACAGCTGCCTTCCGCTTTCGCTACCAGCCTGCTGGGCCGGTGGTCACCAAAAGCTACCAAGTGTTTCTGGATGACGTCAACCGCCTGGGCACAGCCCTCATGGCCCTGCCTTTGGAAAACAGGCGCCTGGCCTTGTGGGGCAAAAACAGCTATGCCTGGGCTTTGGCTTATTACGCCACCATCAATGGGGCCGGTGTGGTGGTTCCACTGGATCCCCAGTTGCCTGAACATGAAATCGAGCACTTGATCGAGCAAGGCCATGTGGATCTGCTCTTTTTTGACCGCAAGCACCAGCAAGCGGCACTGCAAATTCAACAACGCCTGCCTCAGCTTAAACAGCTGGTCTATCTGGATACCGATCCGGACGCAGCCTGGCCTGACACCCCGTCTGACGGCAAGACCGACCTGCTCAGCCTGTTGGCTCAGGGGCGGAAAGCCTTGCAGCAGGAAGACCAGCGGTTTTTGAAGGCTGTCATTAACCCAGATGTCCTGGCCAGCCTGGTTTTTACCTCTGGAACGACAGCCCGTCCCAAAGGGGTTATGCTCAGCCAGCGCAACCTTTGCAGCAACATCCGCAGTATTGGCGGTATCCTTGAACTCTATCCCGGCGAAAGGCTTTTGTCGATTCTGCCCTTGCACCACACGTTTGAAAACACAGCCGGTTTTCACTTCCTGCTTTACAGCGGCGGTTGCATCCATTTCAACGACAGCCTGCGCGCTTTTCTCAAAAACATGCAGGAGTGGCGTATCCAGATCATGATTGCGGTGCCGCGTCTGTTCGAAAATGTATATGAGAAAATCAACCGCCAGCTCAAAGCAAATGGGCAGGTCAAGTGGGTGCGGGTGGTCAGGCCGCTCGTGCGGGCCCTGAAATGGGCCGGGCTTGACATCCGAAAACGGGTTTTTAAAAACATTCACGACGCCCTGGGCGGCCACCTCAGGGGCGTGGTGGTGGGGGCGGCGGCCTTGGACCGGGAGATCATCCAGACCTTCACAGACTTTGGCATTGATCTTTTTATGGGCTACGGTTTAACAGAGGGCGCCCCGGTTGTCAGCTGTTGCCATTTTGAGGATAATGTAATAGGCAGTGTCGGGCCGCCCCTGCCAGACATCTTGATCAAAATCGATATGCCCGACAAAGCCAAAAAAGGAACCTGTGGTGAAGTGTTAACCAAAAGCACCAGTGTCATGCTGGGCTACGAGAACAATCCGGAAGAAACTGCCCGTGCCTTGACAGCAGACGGCTGGCTGCGCACCGGAGATATCGGTTATCTGGATCGGCGTGGCTGCTTGCACCTGACCGGCCGGCTTAAATCCATGATCGTCCTGTCCAATGGCAAGAAAGCTTTTCCGGAAGAAATCGAAGCCCGCCTCAACCAGCCTGGCTTTGTGGTGCACAGCCTGGTCTGGGGGCAGGAGACCGAAAAAGAACATCCCACCATCTGCGCCCTGCTTCAACTTGAAGCCGGTGTGGATCCCGGACTGGCAGGAAACCACGTGGCCGAACACATCCGTCAGGTCAACCAGTTGCTTCCTGCCCACAAGCGGGTGCAGCACTACCTGTACACAACAGACGACCTGCTTCAAACAACAACCCTCAAAGTACGTCGCCAGGAGCAGGAAGCCGCCATCGACACGTGGCTCAAGCGCAACCACTGGACCATGAGACAGGCCCACGGGCGTGTCTTTCGGGCATCCGATGCAGGCAGGTGACTCATGCTTTCCCTCTTTTACGGAACCAGTCGATCGGCCCTTAAAGCCACGTGTTTGCGCGCGGTGCTCGATGGCATGGCCGCTTCACCGCGTCAAAAAATCTTGCTGCTTGTGCCCGAGCAAACCAAGTTGCAAATGGAAGAAGACCTGCTCGACCAAGGTGGGCGAAAAGCACTGCTGACAACCGAAGTCCTCAGCTTCAAACGCCTGGCCTGGCGTTTGCTGGGTGAAGTGGGCCACCAGGGACAAGCTGCCATAGACGCAACGGGGCGAACACTTTTGCTTTACCGGGTGCTGCAAGAAAAGCGCGCGGACCTGAAAACATTGGGGCCTTTTGCCGACAAGCCCGGTTTTGTGACGGATGTGGCCACGGTCCTTGGCGACCTCAAGCGTCACCGGCTGGAAGTGGAAGAACTGGACCGGGCGGCACAACTTGTGTCTGACCCTCTCTTGCACGCCAAAATCCACGACCTGTCCTGCATCATGGCCGCCTATCAAGAGCAGATGAGCCAGTCTGGTCTTGAAGACGGGGACGATGACCTGACCCGCCTGGGTGATCTCTTGCGGTCCATGTCCAGCCAATCCCAGATGGATCCTTGGCCCCTCAGCCGCTTGGCCTGGCTGAGAAAAGCAGCCGTCTGGGTGACCGGATTTGGCGAGCTGCGTGATTTCACCCCACAAGAAGACGTCATTTTATCCCAGCTGGTCCGCCTGACTCGGTCGGTTTCAATCACTGTGGCAGCAGATGGCATGGGAGCACCCGATCAAGACACAGGTGGTATGGACGCCTTTGTCCCTGGCCGCCGTGCCCTTTGGCGCCTGGCCGATCGCCTGCCCCTTCACCAGCTTCAGGTGGTCGACCCACCCAAAACGGCACTGACGCAGCAGCTTCAAACGCTTTTACGCCATGGGCAGCTTTTACCAGATGGTGGCAAGGGAGATGACGGGCAGCCGTTTGACGGTGGCCTGCAGCTGATTCAGGCATCCAGCCTGGATGACGAGGTGACCTGGGTGGCCGGGACCATCCGACAACTGGTCCAGTTGGAAGGCTACCGCTACCGGGACATCGCCCTGGCAGTCACCAGCCTGCCTGATTACGGTCCGCGGCTGCGTTCGGTCTTCAGGAGCTTCCAGATCCCCCTCTTTTTAAGCGGCCAGCGTTCCTTGAGCGGGACGCCATTGATGCGCTATGTCATCGGGCTTTTGGACATCGGCCTGCGCGGCTGGAACCGAAGCGACCTGATGGCCTGCCTGCGTTCCGGGCTCAGTCCCCTGAATTCGGATGCCCTGGATCAGCTGGAAAACCTCTGGCTGGCCCGTGGCTTGTTCAGGGAAACCCTGCTGTTTGAGGATGGCTATTATCAGGAAGCGGTTCGCCTGACCAGCCTGGACCAGCTGGAAGCAGATCCACCGCAAGCAGGATCCGATCCGACTCTTTTGCGCTGGCGCGACCAGGCCTTGCGGCCCATCCAGGCCTTTTTGACCGGCTGGGCAGACCGGGGCAACTGCAGCGGACAGGTTGAGGCCTTGCGTACTTTTTTGGAAGAGGTGGGGGTGGCCGATCGCCTGCAAGATCAGGCGGCCGAGCTGATCGCAGCCGGCGACGCCGACGCTGCGACCACCCTGATCCAGTCCTGGAACGCCTTGCAACATGTGTTGGACCAGATGCTGCAGCTTTTCGGTGACCAGATCCTGTCTTTACAAGGCTTCCGTGACCTGCTGCACACCAGCATGGACCAGGTGGCTCCATCGGCCATCCCGTCAGCACTGGACCAGGTCCATGTGGGAGCCTTGCAGCAGGCCATGTTCCGAGAACCAAAAATCCTGATTCTCGTCGGTGCCTCAGCTGCCTGGCTGCCGCCGCCGCTTCCCCAGGAAGGCCTTTTAAAAGACCAGGACCGCAGCCGCCTGTCTGAAATCAGTGGGCATCACCTGCCCAGCCGGGCGCGCGACCAAGTCTTTGCCGATGCCTTGGTGCTGGAAAGCCTTCTGACACGGCCCATGGACCGCCTTGTGATGACAGCTCCTGATCCTCAGGCCAGTGTCTTGTTCGACCGCCTGGCCGAGGCGTTTCCGACTGCCCTCACCGTGCTGGGTGCCAACCCTGCCCTGGGTGATCCCAGGCTCAACGCCCGGGAGCCTCTGGGCCGCTGGCTGCTTCAGGACGAGGACAAACCACCTTTGGCCTGGCTGGAAGAACTGTTGTCAGATGCCGGCTGGGTGCGGCCAGACCTGGTGGCCCCTGATATTCAGGTTTCACACGCGCACATGAAGGCTTTTTACCAGCCGCCGGTGACCCTAAGCGTGTCCCAATTGGAGACCTACGCCGATTGCCCGTTCAAGCAATTTACAGAGCGCCTCTTGTCTTTGCAGCCCCGGCCGGAATGGCAGCCCCAGCCTATGGAGACCGGGCGTGTGCTGCACGGCATGCTGGAGGAGGCATTGCGTTTTCTGAGCCGGTCTTTTGATCCCTTCTCCGACCGGCCGGCTGGCTTTTGGGGCGCCTGGCTGGATCGGGACCTGACCGACCTGATCGGTCAGGCGTTTGAAAAAACCTTGGAGGCCAGCCAGATGAAGCGTTTGCAAGAAGCGGGTCTCAATGCATCCGTTGGCAGATGGGTGCGAAAAACCATTGAAAGCACCCTGAGAACCATCATGCGCCAGTTACAGTCAGATCCCTACCAGCCTGCCCATTTTGAATGGCATTTCTCAGGCAGCCAGGGAACGGCCCTGCCGCTTGAAACGCCTGCCAAGCAAACGGTCTGGCTACAAGGCTTGATCGATCGGGTGGATCGACAGGAAGAGCCACAGATGCTCTTTCGTGTTGTGGATTACAAAAGCAGCGACAGGCAGGTGAATGTGGATGCCCTCTACCATGGTTTGGCCTTGCAGCTGCCCGTTTATCTGGCCGCCTATGCCCAGGTACACCCCGGGGCCCGGCCCGGCGATGCGGCCTGGCTTTCAGTCAACCGGCCTCAGATCTGGTATCCGGACGGCAACCCCCCGCAAGCCGATCGCCTGCTGGCGGACCTCATGCGCAAGCAAAAGCCGGTCTCTTTGAACCTGGAAGCAGAAGATCTGGAACGCCTGTGCCGTCATGCTGTCCACACAGCTGGTGTCTACGCCGGTCGGCTGTTGACAGGTTCTTTCGCACCCTTGCCAAGCCGCCTGCCTGGTCGGCCTGTTCCCTGCACCTTTTGCAGCTACGCTGCCATTTGTCAGTTTGACCAGCAAAAGGGCCCCTGGCGCTGGCTGGCCCTCCTGCAAAAAGAAGCCGGGCAGACGGCTCAGGCCAGGCTTTTGAAGGCGCTGGCAGAGACATACCGAACAGGAGATGTGCCATGCGGTTAACAGACCAGCAAAAAGAAGTCATTGCAGCCCCGCGGGGGAACCTGCTGGTTTCTGCAGCAGCCGGAGCTGGAAAAACCCATGTCCTGGCGCAGCGTCTGGTGACGCGGTTGGTGTCAGGCGCCCTGGATGTACGCCAGATGCTGGTGGTGACCTTCACTGAGGCGGCCGCCCGCAACATGCGTGACCGGATTGACCGCCACCTGCGCCAGGCCTTTCAGACAGCAGCAGACCCGCAGGCCCGACAACGGATCGGCCAGCAACTGACCCTGTTGCCTGGTGCCAGCATTTCAACCATCCATGCCTTCTGCCTGCAAGTGATCAAAAATTTCCACCACCTGACCCCTGATGCAACCGGCAAGGCTGGTCTTGAACCAGGTTTTTCAGTTTTGGGGCAAGAAGAAGCCGACGCCTTGCTGGCTCAAAGCCTCTCAGACTGGATGGACAGCCTTTATCGCGCCATCGACAGCGATCAGCTGTCCCACGTGCTGGGTGAAACAGCCAGTCCAGATGTTTTTTACCACCTGGTCGATGGCTTTGGCAACAGCCGGGGCGATGAGCCGGTGCGATCGCTCTTGGACAGCACCTACCGTTACCTGCGCAGCCTGCCGGACTACCGGCAACTGATCGATCGCTACCTGGCCCGCTTGCAAGAAACAGCCGAAGATTTTTCGTCCAGCCCGGCCTGCCAGGTGTTGCTGGGCCAGCTCAAGCTTCGTCTGGACCGGGCCATGACCGTGGTGCCAGATCTGCTGGACCAGCTGTCAGAGTCGGTGCCTTTTTTGAAAAACAAGCAACGCAACCAGGAAACCAACCAGCAGTTTTTGCAGTGCCTCAAAACCTTGTGCCGCCTGGATGAGATGCTCCGGGCTGAAACAGCCGATTGGGACGCCGTCTACAAACTGGGCCTGGGGCTGGAAGGTTTGAGCGTGCCGGCCAGTCGAAAAACGGACCCCTCTGAGAAAACAGCCTTCCTGGAGCCTTTTATCACATCAGTTTCTGAGGTCCTTTGCTTTTTGACTGGCCAATGCTGCACAGAAAAATACCGCGTGCATTTTTTGTTTGACACCCAGCAGGTCTGGAATCAGCCGGCCAGCCGCATCCAGGAAGACATTCAGGCCATGCTGCCAGCAGTGCGTTTGTTTTATGACCTGGTTCTGGGTCTGGACCGGCGCTACAGCGCCAAGAAACAGGCGCTGGGTGTGATTGATTTCAGCGACTTTGAACACCTGGCCCTGGCTTTACTCAGACAAGATGAAGCAGGCGGCTACTATCGGGATCGCTTTACAGAAGTGTATGTGGACGAATACCAGGACACCAGCAGCATCCAGGAAACCATCCTGCAGGCTGTCAGCCAAAGCAACCGTTTCATGGTTGGTGACATCAAGCAAAGCATCTACCGTTTCAGGCACGCCCGTCCGGACCTGTTCCGTGACAGGGCCAGGGCCTACGCGGGTGGGGCATCGGGCCGGCTCTTGGAGCTTAACCAGAATTTTCGCAGCGTGTCCGGTATTTTGGGTGCTGTCAACGATGTTTTTTCTCAGCTGATGTCCCCGGGAGCAGGGGAGTTGACCTACAACCACCAGCAGGCCTTGTTGCCTTTTCGCCCTGATCCCGCAGACCAGCCCCAGCCGGTTCGCTTGATGCTGATTGATCGGGCGGAGCAGGCGGGTCCGGAAGACGGGCCTACGGAAGACCTCAGCCGAGATGAACGAGAGGTGCGTGCGGTGTTGCGCGAACTGGACCGCCTGCACCGGGCGGGGCGCCCCTGGTCAGACATGGCCGTTTTGGGCCGGACACGCGCCCTTGTGCAGACCTGCCAGGAGATGGCGCAGGCCAGCGGCATCCCAGTGGTGGCGCAAACCGGTGCGTCCCCGTTGGACCAGCCGGTGTTGCTGCAGCTGCAGGCTCTCTTGCACCTGCTGGACAACAGCCGGCAGGATATTCCATTGGCAGCTGTCTTGCGCAGCCAAATCACCGGCAGAAGCTGTTCCCTGGATGATCTGGCGGCCATCCGCCTGCATGGACGAAAAGAGAAGCTGTCTTTCTTCCATGAGGCCGTCCATGCCTATGTCCAAACGGGATCAGATCCGGACCTGAGCCAGAAACTGTCCGACAGCCTGTCCTGGTTGGCGACCTTGAGAAAGCGTGAGCAGGTCCTGCCTCTGGGGGATTTGCTGGAACTGATTTACATGGACCGGGGCTGGCTGGATGCCTTGGCAGCTGGACCTGATGCTGAACGGCAGATCCGCCTGCTTCGCCGGTTTCAAAGCTGGTCTGAGGGCTATGAACGCAGCCGGCGCAAGGGCCTTTACCAGTTGGCCCGTTTTCTGGAAGATGTCGAAAAACTGGCTCTGGACCCAGATCTGGAAGAACCGGCCGAGGCTGGAGGTGAGGCGGTTCGCCTGATGACCATCCATGCCAGCAAAGGGCTGGAATTTCCCCTGGTGTTTGTGCTGGGTCTGAGCCGCAGGCTGCTGGGACAGGATCAGGAAGCCAGTCTGGTCATCAGTGAAAAACTGGGCATAGGCTTTGATGTGGCAGGGCAAGACCGGACCTTTCGCTACCCCTCCAAATTAAAACTGGCCATGCGCGAAGACGGGCGTGCAGCCGAACTGGCAGAAGAATTGCGCCTGCTTTATGTGGCCATGACCCGTGCAGAAGATCGGCTTTACCTGGTGGGATCTGTTGATTTTGAAGCGCCCGGTAAACACCGTCTCAACCTGATCGCTTCGGCACGACAAACCACAAGCCGTTGCTTGCCGGATCACTTGGTCCGCTCGGCCCGGACAGCGCTGGACTGGCTGCTGCTGGCCCTGGCACGAAACCCCGCGGTGGCCCTGTCCTTTCTGGATGAGCCGGCACAGGGGGCAACCGGACCGCTGGCAGAAGACCCGGACCATCACCTTAACCAACCTTATCCGGGCTGGCTGATCCTGGACAGCCGGTCGGTCCCAGCCTTGACCCAACCCCTGGCTGCCCAGGCCTCAGAGCTCAATCAACCGGAACACGAGCAGGTCTCCCAGCGTGAGACGATTGATCAGGCCGATCAGGAACGGTTGAAAGCCAGCGTCCTGGACCCGTACCGTTTTGAAGATGCGGCTCGCCTGCCTCTCAAGGTGACTGTCAGCGAACTTAAAGACCGACCCATAGACCGTCTGGCTGCCGATGAAGATCAGGCAGGCTGGTCGGAGGCCACCCGGCCGCTGCGGGGCATTGGGCAGATTCTGGTCCATCGGGAACAGCAGCGTTTTGAGACAGTGGGTCTGGAAAAAGCGGCCCTGGGCACAGCCCTGCATCAGGTGTTGCGCTACCTGGATTTTGCCCTGGCCCACCAAGCACCAACGGAAGCTGCTCTGGCCAGGCAGCTTGACCGGATGGAAACAGCCGGTATGATCAGCAGCGAGCAACGGGCAGGGGTCGCCCCCTTTACCGGTGCCCTGGCGCGTCTGGCTTCCTCACAGCTGGTGGAGCAATTGGTGGCAGCACAAGCAGCCGACCCAGATGCTGTTCATCAGGAAACCCCCTTCACCCTTCAGGTTCCGGCCAGCCAGGTTTACGGGCAGCTGGATGGCCTGGCCGAGACAGACACGGTGCTGATTCAAGGCATGATTGACCTGTGGTTTGAAGAGGGATCGGGCCTGACTCTGGTTGACTTTAAATCCGATCATCTGCAGGGGTCTGCCGATGAGGTTGCACAGCGCTTGCGTGCGCGTTACCGGACCCAGCTGGCCTGGTATGCCCGGGCACTTGAGGCCGCAAGCGGCCAGCCGGTCACGCGCCAGCTGATCTGGCACCTGCCGACAGGCCAGGCTGTCTGTGTCGGTTGACTGGGAGCGGGCACCAGCTGGTTTGCTTTAAACAAGCAGTAAGTGCTAGACACAAGGAACAATTTTTTGAGGTTGCCTCATAAACCCCAAAGATGCGCAATAGATGAGACATACGCATTTTGATATGCGATAAACCAAATGTAAAGAGAGACCACGCACAGGATGGAAAAAACATGTGGTTTGGACAGGTCGGACAAGCCATTGCTTCTGATTGCTAACCGCCGAGAGGCGAGAACCAGAAAGTTGAATACAATTGGGCCAATCTGTCGTCTTGTTATTCTATCCAAGGGGGTGAAATAACATTATTCGAAGAGTTTAATGATACAAGCTGATTTCAAAAAAATGAAAATAGTGTAATGGGAGTGTATAGAAAAAAAGGGCCAAATATCTGGGCATTCAAATCTCCTGGATTTTGATGCAACAAACCTAAGTGCCAGAGAGATTACAAGCACGTTATTGTTTCAGACAAAAGTTTAAAAACGTGAAAACAAAAAGAGACGAGAAAAGCGATCGAAGGTTGTCTAGAATTGCTTGCAGAAACGAGCGACAAAAGATTATTTTAATAGATGGCGTTCAAATGAAACGCATAAAAAACAACCACTCAAACACCAAATGACATCAAAAACAGGACTGGGAACATTTTTCTCACTGGTATTGCAAAAAAATAATAAAACGGAGGGCTTTCCAGCTTTGCTTTGACAACTCGAAAGATACGTTTTGTTTCTGAAACTATTCGACTGTAAACATCCAAGAATTAAACATGTTGATGTTAATGGTGATAAAAATTTAATAACCGAAATAATTTTGCTTCTTTTCAATTATACTTCGCCAAAGGCGACAGAATTATTGGTTCGGATCAGTCCATTTTTGGTGCCCTTTAATTTTTGGATGAATAGCCTAATCTTCCGCAAAGATCTCATTTTTGCAACGGCTTAGATTGAACCTTGTGTTACTCCCACTCCTAAGTACCAACCTGTTTACATTTTTTCAAGCCAGCATATTGCCTATGAGGCAAGGATTTAAAAG
>CAYXIM010000031.1:5542-18986 GCA_964465385.1 uncultured Oscillospiraceae bacterium | reverse complement strand
ACCTTGCTGGAGTCGTTTTCCAAATTTACGAAGATGTCTATGGAGAGCTTCCTGTAGGTGAACCCCTGACAACAGGTGACGACGGCATCGCAACCAGTGACGACCTGGCACCGGGCACCTACTATGTCCGGGAAACCACCGTACCTGCCGGCTATGAACCCCTTGAAGGAGACCATGAGGTGATCATCGGCATCGGAAGCCCGCCGGATCGCCTGGTCCTAGAAAACCAGCGGATTCCTTACAAGATCGGCGTTTTCAAGTTTGATGCCACCGATGAGGCGCCCTTGGCAGGCGTGGTCTTCGGCCTCTTTGAGGACAGTGAAGACGAAGAGCCTGTCGAAGTGCTTGACCCGACGGATGAATTTGGTTACGCCCAGACGGCGGAGGCCTATGCCCCCGGCACCTACTACCTGAAAGAACTGTCCACCATCAACGGCTATGAGCTGAGCGATGGCTGGCACGAGGTGACCTTTGGTGTTGCAGCCGTTGGGCCGGAAGACGATCCCCAGGCTGTGACCATCATGGTTTCTAACGACAGGACACCCTATCGCATCCGCCTGATCAAGCTGGACGCAAGGGACGAGCGAAGCGGCCTGGCCGGCGCCCGTTTCGAGCTCCATCAAGCAGAGGTGGAAGGCGACATCGACGGACCGGTTGCACGGGCTGCTGATGACGCGGAGCCCTTGGAGCTTTTGATCACAGATGATGACGGGCAGGCAGTCACGGAAGGCCGTTACCTGCCGGGATCCTACTACCTGATCGAACAGCAGGCGCCTGAAGGCTTTGAAGCGATCGAAGGCCGCATCCCCTTGACCATTGGCATCGGAGATGGCGATGAAGCGGGCTTTGTGACCTTGGTGTTGACCAATGACTTTATCTACCTGCCCGAACTGTCTGTTGAAAAACAGGTGGTTAATGAAACACAGGGCGGTCTGCCAGCCGACTTGGCCAGCGGGCAAGTTGGGGATCTGTTCCGGTACACCATCACGGTGGCCAACACCGGCAACACCGATCTTCACGACGTACGACTGACCGACGACCTGGCACAAGCCGGCACAACAGTTAGCTTGTCCAGCGGTGGCTCTGCCACCTGGCAGGCAGGGGCTGGCGGCCTGGCGATGTTGGAGCTGGGTGACCTGCCGGTAGGCCAAAGCCTGACGGTGAGCTACACCCACCTGGCCACGGAAGCGGATGTTGACCGGTCACCTCTGGTGAACACGGCTTCAGGATCCGGCCGTTGGCTGGAAGAAGGCATGGTTGAAGACGAGGATACGGCCATCATCACAGTTGAAGACATCCCCCTGGCTGTGCCGGGCCTTGACATCAGCAAGCAAGTGAAAAACATCAGCCGCAACGGATCGGTTGGCGATCTGGCCAGCGGCCAAGCAGGCGACAGCTTCCGCTTTATCATCACCATCACCAACAGCGGCAGCGTCTCCATCCACAACCTCATCTTGACAGACGACCAGGTTAAGGCCGGTTCATCGGTTCGAAACCTGGCAGATGGGTCCAGCCTGGCCTGGCAGGCCAATGGTGACCAGCCAGCCTTCCTGGCCCTGGGTGATCTGAACCCTGGCGAATCCATCGTCCTGTCTTATGAACTGACCAGCACACAAGCCAACGTCGGAAAACCCATCACCAACACAGCGGTGGTTCGCGGCGAACTGCCGGGTGGGACAGAAGCAGATGATCCGGTTTTCCTTGAAGCACAAGACTCGGCCATCGTCGCCATTGAGGACATCCCCAAGACCGGGCAAGCGGGCAACAAACTCCCCTTCCTGGGTCTGGGACTCATCCTGGCTGTCGGCGCCCTCCTTTGGATCCGGCGCAGGTGGCAGCGGGGTGGACAAGCAAGCTAAGCGGAGCGAATCGGCGACATTAAAAAAGCGGGGCTGTCTTTTCGAAGACAGCCCCGCTTGTGTTAGGCCTGGTCCAGCAGCCGTTTGATTGTTTGCGCCAGATCAACAAGCTGATCCAGGTCCAGATCGTCAAAAGCGTGTGCTTGCGCCAAGAGGGCTTTGGCTTTTCCCACGGCTGCTTCTAAGTCAGCAGGGGCCTCGTGCGCCAGCAGGGCAGCCTCGTCCAGGGCGGCCTGGCCCCGGCTGAATTGGTGGCGGGCCCACATGAAGCGGCCCATCAACTGGTGTTCCCGCTTGAGTTCAGCTGCCAGGTCAGCAAAGGGCCAGGAACGGTTGTTTTCGGTGACAACTGCCTTCAAATCAATGCGAAGGCCCTGGGTCTGTCGGATGGCAGGCAGCAGGGCCTGGATGGCATGATCGGGAAAACCCAGCAAAAGCAGGACACGCTCGTCCGGCGTCCCGGCAACCGGCGCCTGCCCGGGCTTTGTCTGGTCCAGCCCCGCCAGATCTTCAATGGTCCGGCCGGTGTCCTGTGGGTCGATGATCACCAGTTTACAATCAAAAGGTTTTAAAAGCGCTTTCAAGGTCTCTTGCTGGCTGGCGTCAGCCAGGCCGTAGCAAAGCGCCTGACGTCCGGCTTGCTTCATTGCGCCGGCCCAGCCTGCTGTTGATCTGCTGGATAGACCAGGCCCCAGTCTTTTCGCAAGGCATCCATGAGGCGCATGACCCGCAAGGTTTCATCCAGTGGCATCAGCGGCGATTCGGTCCGGCCCTGGGCCAGGCACTTGGCCATCTCCAGGAACTGGTAGACGTAGCCTGAAACGCCTGGGTCTGCCTGCCAGCTTTCCAGCAGCTGGTGGCCGGCGTCATAGACCTGGACAAGTTGCGGGTTGTTGATGTTGTCCACGACCAGGTAACCACGGTCTCCGAAGATGCACCCGCGCCGGTCGGTCTGGGCCACCTGCGTGCTCGTCAAGACAGCCAGCTTGCCATCATCATAGGTCAAGGTGATGCTGTTGGCCGCATCAACGCCGCTGTCCAGAAAGGTGCAAGCAGACGTGACCTGCTTGATGGCGGTACCGAAAGCCATCAGGGCAAAGTTGATGGGGTAGACTCCCAGATCCAGCAGGGCCCCGCCTGCCAATTCCGGCTGAACCATGCGCGCCACATGAGAGACAGGATAGCCCAAATTGGCCACCAGCCCGCTGGGTCGGCCGATCAGGCCACGCTGAAGGTAGCCGTCAATAACCGATCGGGCTGGCAGGTATCGGGTCCAGATGGCCTCAGCCAGCAGCGTTCTTTCTTGGCGGGCCTTGTCGATCAGGGCTTTTGCCTGCCAGGCTGTGGCGGTAAAGGCCTTTTCACACAAGACCGCTTTGCGGTGTTCCAGGCAAAGCAGGGCCTGGCTGTAGTGGAGGGCATGGGGGGTGGCAATGTAGATCAGATCAATGTCCGGGCAGGCGGCCAAGGCCTGGTAAGAAGAAAAAGCACGGGTGAAACGGTGCGTTTTGGCAAACGCACGCGACCGTTCCGGGTCCCGCGTGGCGATACCGAATGTGTCGATTTCAGGCCGGCCTTGAAGCGCTTTGGCAACCGTGCCGGCAATGGAACCACCACCAAGAAAGCCCACTTTAATTGGTTTCATTTTGGCACCCCGTCAGCTGTTGGCCTGACCAAAAATCAGCACGGGCACCTCCTCTGGATCAATCTCCAAAGAATAGGCCAGCTCGTCATAGAGCAGCTGTTCAGCCAGCTTCAGGGTTTCCGTATCTGAATTGGACAGCTTTTTGCCCTGTTCCGTTAAATCTTCCTGCCTGGCATACAAGGTCTTGATCAGCTCAATGAGTTTTTCCGGATCACCGGACTGGAGGGCATTGGCAAAGGCGGTCCGCCGTGGCGAATCCTCTTCGTTCCAGGCGTCGTCAACGGTCTGGTAGGAATCAATCAAGGCCTGGCTTTGCTCCCGGGTCATGATCCTGCGGATGTTGATGGTTTTGTTGTCTGTTGGGATATAGATGGTGGAACCGTTCCCTCGAATGGGGTTTAAGACGTAGTATTCTCGTTCGGCATCGCCATCAAAATTTTCGGTGACAATATCGACCACTTCGCAGACACCCGTGGATGAGAACACGATGTATTCATTTTTTTTCAACATGTACTTCCTCCTATGAGAGAACAGGTCAAAACGAAGACAAGATGTTGTTTCCGTAAAAGATGGCTTGTTCGCCCGCTACCCTAAAGATCCTGATTGCACCTTTCATTTTACCATGTTTTCAGGTGTTTGTGTTTTGTCAGAATGGCCAAAAAAGAAGGGCAGCAAGCCTGAAAGGCCCCTGAATTTGAGCCTAATGACGACAACAAGGCGCATTGATCGCTGGCAGGACGGTCCGGATCGATTGCCTAGGGGCGCAGCACCACGAAGGCGATCTCGGTCACGTCGGTTGAAGGTCCGGCATAATAATAGACAAGCACATCACCATCTGGCAGGGCCAAAGCATGGGGGTGACCGACCGAAAACAAAGCCATTTCCGACCAGGCGCCGGCCATATCCAGGGAAGCAACCGCCTGTTTGTTGAGCCCAGATTCATAAGCCAGGGCTGCCTCCTGGAAGGTTCGGCCATCTGTTGACCGGTAAAGCACCACCTTGGGGCTCTTGGTGCGATCAACCACTGGCAGAAAAAGCTGGTCCTTGACCCAGGCGCCGTAGCCTGGCTGACCTGGGATGCCCAGATCAAAGAGAGAACCGGGGCGGCCGTCCACCACTTCCATGCCGTGCACCGACAAGTAAGTCTGTGCCACGGCGTCGTAGGTCCAAAAATAATCAAAGAGGCGATCTCCCGCGACCGTAAAACGCTGATCCCAGTAATAGCGGCCTGAAACACCGGTTAACACCAGGGGATCTGAAACGGTGCGGTCTTGGCTTGATAAGGTGACGGTGCAGGAACGGTGGATCCATTCGCCGGGTGTGTCGTAGGGTTTGTTAACTTCGAAGGGGATATGGATGTGTCCCTGATGAAAAAAAGGAGCGCCGGTCAAAGGGGTGGGCGTATCGATGCCGCGGGTTGGTATCGGGAAAGGCTGGCCATAGGTGAGCCCGTCATCTTCGGAAAAGGCTGCCAGAATCCGTGTGTCTTTCAGACCCTCCAGCTCAGGCTGAAAATAGGGTTTTTCCGGGTGGCGGTTGTCCACAATGTTACAAACCGCCAACACATCCTGGCCGCCCAGGGGTAAAAAATACACGCCGCGAACCACAACGGGCAGCCCCTCAAAGGTGGTCAAAGAGAAGGGTTCATAGGGGTCAGACCAGCTTTGTCCCTGGTCATCTGAGAAACAGGCACAGGCCGTCTGGCCGGCCTCATCTCCCTTGGTCGGGCCAGCCTTGTAGCCACACAGCCAGCGACCGGAAGGCAACACGACCATACAAGCGAATGTTTTACTTCGGTGCCTGGGGTTATCGGCTTGTAAGACTTGGCCTGAACGGATGCGTTTCATAATGAACACCTGCTTTCTGTTGGGTCTGTCTGGCCGAGGGCTGCCTGGGCCAGCAGATCGTTGATGAATTGGCGGGCGCGGCGGCCTGACACCGATCCGTGCCACAGGCCCCAGTCACGCGCTTTCTGCAAGAGAACGTCCCGGGGCATCTTGAGTTCCGGGTGCTGGCTGGCCAGGCCGTCCACAATGGCCAGGTATTCTTGTTGTGATGGACGCGGGAAATAAAGGGTCAGTCCGAAGCGGTTGACCAGCGATTGCTTTTCCTCGGCGGTATCCGAGTGGTGCACATCGTTTTGCACCCCGGCATCTGATCGGTCTGTCCAGGTCTCTCTGATCAGGTGCCTGCGGTTGGACGTGGCAATCATGAGGACGTTGTCAGGTGTGACCTCAATGCCACCCTCAATAACCGCTTTCAAATGTTTGAAATCGGTCTCAAATTCTTCAAAAGACAGGTCATCCATGAAAATGAGAAAGCGGTAGCGCCGCTGCTTGATGTGCTCGATCAGCCAAGGCAGGTCTTGGAACTGGTGTTTGTAGACTTCGATCACCCGTAAACCCCGGTGGGCGTATTCATGCAGCAAGGCTTTGACACAGGTTGACTTGCCCGTCCCGCTGTCGCCGTAGAGCAAGAGGTTGTTGGCTTTTTTTCCGGCCAGAAAGGCTTCTGTGTTGGCCCGCAGGAGGGCCTTTTGCTGGTCCAGGCCAATCAAGTCATCCAGCGACACATCGACAACATCGGTCACCGGCCGCAGGGACAAGCCCGGTCCGGCACCTGCCAGACGAAAGGCGTGGTTGAGGCCGATGGCGCCGACCCCTTCTTGCTGGTAAAAGGCTGTGAGCGTCTTAAACCAGTCCTCGGCGGTCCAGGCTTGGTCCAGCGCCAGGCTCAAAGATTGAATTTTTTCACTGACCACGTGGTTGTACTGTTTTTTGCTTTTGGGCAGGGCCTGATAACGGGTGATCAGAGAAAAACAAGACAGGCCAAGTGCTTTTTCCAGGGGCTGGAAGTCATAGTGGTAAAGGGCTTGAATGCGGGACAGGTCATCGGTCACCAGCTGGTTAACACTTCCAGGCCGGGCGCCGGTTCGCTCCGCCAGCAGGGTGAAGGGGTTTTCCGTGCAGGCCAGGCGATAGGCCACATAACGGTGCCACAAGTTGCGGTCAAAGCCAAAATCAGTGGCAACAGCCAGAAGCTGGTTGATTTGCCCGTAAAGGGTGGAGACCAGGGCCGGTCGGTCTTGAGACCCCGCATTGAAAGCGCGGATGGCATCGGCCAGGGGGGCCAGAATCGGATCCTCCTTGAGCGAGCGGTAGACGATCAATTGGTTGAGCAGCTGGTCCATGGGGTTCCCCTTGTTTGTGTGCCTTGAAAGATCAGCGTGGCTGACATGCTGATCCAGGTCAGGCACATGGTCATTGATCTGATTATACTGTAAAAATCGCGCAAGCCCAAGCCAGCGTCGTGGCACCCTTTGGCAAGACAGGGGTTTGACAGGCCGGCAGGCCAGACCGTAAGATGAAGACGTTGTTGACAGCCGTTTGATCAAACATGTGAGGTGTGCCACGATGCAAAACAAAACCCCCTCGGCGCAAGGCCTGATCCTTGACGAAATCAACCAGACGCTTTCTGCCCTTGATGAAAAACAGCTGCTTGAGGTTGTGATGACCATCCAGCCTTTTACACGCGTCTTTGTCACCGGTGCGGGCAGGTCTTTGCTGATGATGCGCGCGTTTGCCATGCGCCTCATGCACCTGGGTAAAACAGCCTTTGTGGTTGGGGACACAACCACACCAGCCATCCAGGCCGATGACCTGCTGGTGGTCGGTTCCGGATCCGGGGAAACCGGCAACCTGATCCATCAGGTGAACAAAGCCAAAAAAATAGGGGTGACGGTTTTACTGGTCACCAGCAAACCGGTGTCCACCCTGGCTGGCCTGGCCGATCAAGTCCTGCTTATCCCAGCGGTCTCCCAGCAGCCCGGAGGCAGCCTTTTTGAACAAAGCCTGCTGCTGACCCTGGACAACCTGGTCCTGCGTTTGTTTGATGCCTGTGGGGTTTCGTTTGACAGTCTGGCCCAATTGCACGCCAATTTGGAATAACCCCTTGACAAGTGCCGATAAAAGGACTATGTTTGCTACAATATAGATAAACTCGTGATCAAGAAGAGTAGACCGGGCCCAAGCCTCACAGAGAGTTGCCGTTGGTGGGAGTGCAACAGGATAAGCCGGGTTGAATGGACTTGAGAAGGCAGACCGAAAGCGACCCCGGTCGCAAGTAGCAGCTGACGGGAGCTTCACCCGTTATCAAGGAAGCACGCAGCGTGCTGTGTGGCAAGAGTGGTCGGTTGGCTCCGTGCAGCAAACCGGCAAGTGGGTGGTACCGCAGGAACAACTCCTGTCCCTTGTTTGGGACAGGGGTTTTTTTCATGAAAGGAGAACATTATGTTGAAACAAGACGTGGATTTTGCTGTTTACCGCAAACAGACCCCGACACAAGCGGGTTATTTTGGCAGCTATGGCGGTGCGTTTATTCCGCCACAGCTGGAGGCAGAGTTTCAAAACATCTACACAGCTTATCAGACCATCTGCCAAAGCTCCAAGTTCATCAGCGAGCTGCGGCGGATCCGCAAAGAATTTCAAGGCCGGCCCACGCCCACCTACCATTGTGAACGCCTGTCCCGGTCTCTGGGTAACTGCCAGCTCTATTTGAAACGGGAAGACTTGAATCACACCGGCGCCCACAAGTTGAACCACTGTATGGGTGAGGGGCTTTTGGCCCACTACATGGGCAAGAAAAAGATCATTGCGGAAACGGGTGCGGGACAGCACGGTGTCGCCCTGGCCACAGCCGCAGCCTTTTTTGGCCTGGCATGCGATATTTACATGGGCGAGGTGGATATCGCCAAGCAGGCCCCCAACGTGGCCCGGATGAAGCTGTTGGGTGCCCGGGTCGTGCCTGTTTCTCACGGCTTGAAAACCTTGAAAGAAGCGGTGGATGCCGCCTTTGAAGCCTATCTGAATGAATATGAAGACGCCATTTATTGCATCGGATCTGTGGTTGGGCCGCACCCCTTCCCCCTGATGGTCCGTGACTTCCAGATGGTCGTCGGTATTGAGGCCAGGGAACAGTTTCTGGATATGACCGGCAACCTGCCGGACAGCGTGGTGGCCTGCGTGGGTGGCGGTTCCAATGCCGCCGGCATCATGACCCCTTTCCTGGCAGACCCGGTCGAACTGATCGGCGTCGAACCGCTGGGATCTGGGCGCGAGCTTGGCCAGCATGCCGCCAGCATCACCTATGGCTCGGAGGGCGTTATGCACGGCTTTCGCTCCATCATGCTCAAAGATGAAAACGGGGAGCCGGCACCGGTTCATTCGATTGCCAGCGGCCTGGATTATCCGTCCGTTGGTCCGGAGCATGCTTACTTGCATGACCTTGGCCGGGTCCGCTATGAGACAGCGACAGACCAGGAAGCCGTCGATGCCTTCTTTGCCTTGTCACGGCTTGAAGGTATCATCCCGGCCTTGGAAAGTGCCCATGCCATTGCCTATGCCATGAAGATGGCCCGGGAACGCTCTTCGGGATCTATCCTGATTAATTGCTCTGGCCGCGGAGACAAAGACCTGGATTACGTGCTGGAACACTATGGCGACCGCCTCTAGGGGCTTAACAGTCCGGCTGCCGGGCCCGGTGGCTGACCAGGCCGGCAGCCAGCCATAGCAGGCTGCAGGCCACCAGCCCTGCACAGGCAAGCGGCAGGCGGGGGCTATCCCCTGCCTGCCCTGGAAGCCCCGACCAGGATGCGGCATGCAGGACCGTGGCCAACCAACGGCCGGGCAAGAGGTGAGACAGGTGCGCCAGCAACCAGGCCCAATTCGGTAACGGGGCAAAAAAACCACTGAGGACCCCGTGAACAAAGGTCAGCAGGGGTGCTGCGTAGAAAAAGGCCTGTGGGTGGCGGATCAAGCGCGCCAGCACCAGGACAAGCCCGCAGATGCCTGCCAGATAGACCGCCATGGGCAGCAAAAGGAAAAGGGCGCGGATGGGAATAGCGGGCAGCCAAACCACCAGCACCGCGAGGCACAGGGCGGCTGACAGCAGGGCAAGCACCAATGGCGCCAGACTGGCCGAGAGAAAGACCTGTGACAAGCAGGTCTTTTTTTGCCACAGCCGTTCACGGATCACCTGACGGCCTAAGTCGACATGCCAGGCCGGCTCGGATAAGAGATAAAAAACAAGCAGGGCTGCCAGCCAGCCCAGGCCAGTGGCAAGGGCCCGGCCGCCGGCGGACCCTTGTGGCTTTTGTGCCGGCTGGCGGACCTGACCTGTGGGCACATGAAGCTGGGGGCGGATGATGATGCTGGCCCCCTCTTGCCAGAGGGCTTCCATCTGCTGCCGGTGTTCGGCTTCCAACGCGGGCGGGTAGGGCAAGCCCGCATCGGACAAGGTTTTTCCCATCTGGCGAATCAGCTCCTGCTCAACCCACAGGCTTTGTGTGGCTGTGACAACTGGTTCGGTCACCAAGGCGGTGTGGCGGGAATCGGGGGTGGTCATCCGCTCAATGATGTGTGAAAAAGACCCGCGCGCCAGCTGGCTGCTGAAGCGGTCCGTGATGACAAAGACAGCATCCAGGCGGTTGTCCAGCAAGGCCTTTTCAGCCGCTTGCCGGTCCGGATAAGACAAGGCCAGCCCCGGCTCTCGCTCCAGCATCTGAACCAGACGGTCCACCAAGGGCCCCTGGTCTTCCAGCACAAGGGCCACCGCAGGCAAGGGTTGCGCCGGCGGATTGAGCGAGCGGCTGGCCCCCAGCACAGCCAGCACAAGTGACAAGGCCAGAAAAACAAGGGGAAAAACCTGCCGCAGAGACAGCCGCAACTGGGCCAGGAAAAAACGCCCGTAATTCATGGTCTCACCGCCCGCATGCGAAAGGCCAGGTAAGCGATCAGGCCATAGGAAGTTGAAAGCAGGCCCAGGCGCCAGAGGTCTGAGATAAAACGGCCCGGATCAAACGCGTAGGCTGCGTTGGCCAGCAGCTGCAAGCCGCCCTGAAAGGGCAAAAAACGCGTCAAGACAGCTAAAAATGCTGGCAGTTGGGTATCCGGCAGCAGCAGGCCACCCGACAGGCCCATCAAAAGACACAGGTAAAAAGCCAGCCAGAGGGCTGTCTTTTCCGCCCGAAAGGCACTGGCGAGCAAGAGGGACAGGGCTGAAAAGGCGAGCGCACACAAACAAGTGGCCAGGACAAAGGCACCGGCGTGGCTTGTGGCTTTTCCGGCTGTGTCATGCAGGCTGGAAAGCAGGCGTGACGCTGGAAAGAGCAGAAGAAAAACCAGACAGACCAGAAGGCTCCCCGACAAGAGGCGAACCAGGAAAAAGCGGGTCAGGCCCCTGCCGCGCAACAGGCCGCGATCCACCAGCCCGCTGCTGAGGTCGTGGGCAGACAGCTGGATCAAGGGCAAGAGAGTCAGGGATGCAAAGAAGACATAGAGGGCCACCAGGTACACATCGGCTGGCAAAAAATCACCCAGCGCTGAGACCACGCCTTTTTCGCCGATGACCCCCTGTCGCCCCACAAAGCGCATGAGCAAAAAGGCGGTCAAGCGGTCATGAAAACGGTCAGCTGCCGGCTCAGACAGCGCTTGATCCAAGAGGAGCTGACGTGCCAGCTCGATCTGGTTTTGTGTGCTGCCGACCGAACGCAGGGAATGGCTGAGCGTGAGCTGAATCAGGGCAGCTTCAAAGGCGTGTTGTTCCTGGCTGATCAGGTCAATGGTGACCGTCTGTCCCTGGCTGAGCCGATCAAAAAGCCCTTCCGGCACATGGACAAGCACCGAGGCAAGGTCTTCTTCCAGCCAGCGGTAACCCGTTTGCAAGTCGTCAACGTCATAAACTGTTTTCAGGCCTTCAAACTGTGGGGAAAAAAGAATGGTTTGGATGAAGCGGTCAACATCTCGGCTGCTGTCCTCGTTAAACAGCACAATGCGCATGCTCAGGTCCTTGGCCGTCCAGATCATGGGGGCCAGCAGAAGCGAGAACAAAAAAATGGCCAGCAGGGGAGACAAGAGGGCCAAGACAAGCAGCCCTTTTCCAGCAAACAGGCGCTTGAGATCGATCCACAACAGGCTCACGGTTTTTCTACCTGTGCATCTGGAGCTGCCTGTGATGTCGCGGGCAACAGCTGGCCTTCAGACAAGCGCAAGCGCTGATCAGCTAAAGCCAGCACGGGGTCGGATCGGTGTGCCGACACCAAAACAGCGGTGCCCTGGGCGGTTTCTTGTTTGAGGAGGGCGGTCATGCGCTGGCGATGTGTGGCGTCGACACCAGAAAAGGGTTCGTCCAGCACAAGGAGGTCAACCGGTTCCATGAGGGCCACTGCCAGGTTGACCCGACGCTTCATGCCCCCAGACAAGGTGGACACGCGTTGTTTCATCAGCGGCGCTAGATCCAGGTCCTGGCTGAGCTTGTCCATGCGGTCCAGGACGACCGCCTTCGGTCCCCTGGCCCAGGACAGCAGGTTATCACGCACGCTGAGTTCTTCAAAAAGGGCGATGTCCTGGGGAACGTAACCGATTTTGTTGCGGGCATCGGATCTTCGGGCCCAGGCATCAGCCCCGTCCAAGCAGATGGATCCCGCCTGCGGTTTGAGAATCAGGGCGGCCAGGCGCAGGAAGGTCGATTTTCCTGACCCGTTTGGGCCCAGGATACAGGCCAGTTGACCAGCGGCCAGGGAACAACTGACATGTGACAAGACCTTGTGGCGGCCATACGCGTAGCTAATCGAACGGATGGCCAGAAAGGGAGCGCTTGTGTGCGTGATTCCCTCCTGGGTCACGGCTGGCCTGCCGGATCGAGGATACCCAAGGTCACGCTGAACGTCTTGGTTTCGCCCGGTTCGATGTAGGCCAGGGTCCCGTTTGCTTCTTCAGCACACAGGCCCATGATTGTGTTGTTGCTGGGTTCCAGGCCAACCACATAATCGCCGGACGCCAGGTTTTTCCATTCTGCAAAGTAACCCAGCTCTTCTTTGGACCATTCCATAAAAATGCCCCAGCCCAGGCGTGGGTTGATCAGTTCGCAGCGGACCAGGCCGCGATCGTCAGGGATCAGGTCATGGAAAAAAACCTGGCCGGCCGCACCCGGAAGCGGTTCGTGCATGCGCAGGCTGTCCGCCAGGGCTTCTTGTGGGGTCGGCGGCACCGCCGACTGGCCGGCAGCCCGTACAGACAGGACCGTGTCCCGGTCAACCAGGGGAAAACCGAAGTTCATGTGGTAGAGGATCATCAAGGGCTGGCGTTCAAAGCCGTTGTTTTCCACTTCATCTTGAATAAGGATGGTGTTTTGCCCCAGAACCGAAGATATGTTACGCCGAAGCTCCAGGTTTTCCCGATAAAGCAGGCCTTCCCGGACGGTTCCCTTGACCCCCATGTGCAGGGTCTGGTCTTCCCAGTGCTGGTAGCTGGCGGTATGGACAGCAGGGGTGTTGGAAATGTCACCGTGTGTACCAAAAACCCGCCCCTGGTAGACACAGCCGCCACCCACCTGCATGAGCCCGCAGGTGGTCAACAGGCCACCGTGAAAATCACTGCCCCAGGTTGATTTGTCCGGGCTGTAATAGGCCGGGGCACTGATGCCGGATTTGCTGATGAAGGCCAGGGGCACGCCCTTGTACTCTGCCCAGGCGATGTCCATGCCCAGGTCTTTTAACACGGTGTAGGACAGGCCACCACCGGTCCGGATTTCACAGGCCCGGATCCCATTCGCTTTTCCTTCCGTCAACACGAAGGATTTGGGGCCGCAAATCTGCGACAGGTGGCCGACGCGGGCCTGCAGGTCTCTTTTACTCAGCTGTTGGTTGTAGAGGGTTGGCATGGCAGCCTCCTTTTCATGGGCGATGTGGCCGGTGTTCAAAAAGACGGGCGGCGGACGGCATCAAGCAGCCGCCTGCCGTTGTCTGAAAAAACAGCACGGGCGACCTGCTGGCTCAAACCGGCAGCTTCTGCCCCGTGGACGATGGCTAAAACGATCTCATAGGCCATGAAGCTGGCTCGGATGTCATGGGAGGCGACGCGGTAGGCGCTGGCCGGATAACCCT
>CAYXIM010000031.1:0-5532 GCA_964465385.1 uncultured Oscillospiraceae bacterium | reverse complement strand
AACCACATCAACCCAATGGTCCATGACCCGGACCCGGCGGCCACGCATGGCGGCGACAGGCAGATCCGTTGCAAACAAGACCCGGCTGGCATCGATATGTGAAAAAACAAGGTGGAGCACACTGCTATCCATAACCATGGAGGTGTCTAAATAGACGTTGGGCAAGGATTCAATGCTGCCAATGGCCGCTTTCATTTCAGACGGCAGGTAGCAGCGTCCGCAATGGGCCAGGACGAAGCGGGCGTCCGGGTAGGCGAGGGCCAGGTTCCTGACACCCTTTTGCACAGCCGGGTCTGCCAGGCGGCGGGCCCCGGGCACATGAAGCAAGACAACCAGGCGGTGGTCATGGGCCAGCTCCAGTTCTTGTGATCCCAGCATATCCTGGGGCAGAATGGAGCCGTAATCGTCTCCAATCCAGTCCAAAAATACCTTGTAGCCCCAAAAACCACCCTGTATCAGCTCGTTTTTAAGCTGGTCCTTTGGCAGCAGGTTTTTGCCGGTCACCCGGAGGGGGTAAAGGGTTCCCGGCCGTTTGTTTTCGGCCAGGTAACGGTTGGTTTTAGCCAGGTCAACAGCTGGTGTGGGCTGGCCAAAACAGACCGCTTGATAGGTTTTGTCGGGGAACATGGCTTTGGCATCTGCCAGGAGCTGGTCTATGGGGTAGCTGATCTGGGTGGCCATGTAGCGCGCCGCCGGGTGTTTGCCCAGCGATGCGGAATCCGCAGTGGCTTGCGCGCTTGAGGCAGGACCCTGATGCCACTGATCCGCTTGCCAGACGTGTGTGTGAAAGTCCAACAGTTTGTCAGGCAGGTGCGGGGCGATTTCCGACCGGTAGTAGGGCCAGTCGATTTCTTCCAGCCGCTGCGACGCTGTAAACATGCGGTTCATCTTTGCCTCCCCTGTCGATCATCAAATGTTACCGTTATCATACCATGATTTGGTCGGCCAGCCTGCTTTTTGTCATCAACATGCGGCCATCTCTTTTTACCGTGCTATAATGGATGCGAACAAGGATGACAGGTGACGGGATGAAGCAAATGGACAAAACAGATCCTCCCCGCAAGGTCAAAAACCTGGTCGGCACAGGTGTTGGTGTGGCCGTCCTGGTCTTGCTTTTGCTCTTGTCCAGCTGGGTTCCCTCTGAAAACCTGGCCCTGGGCCAATCGGAATTGACGGTGTTGGACGGTCCCTGGCGCCTGCTTGTGGATGGACAGGCTGAACAGACCATCACCTTGCCCTATGATTACCCGGCAAAGGCCAACCAACGCATCACGCTGGTTTACCGCTTTCAAGCAGATGGTGGTGACGGCCAGATGCTGCGGATTCGGTCGTCCATGCAGCAGGTGCGTGTTGCGCTGGATGACCACATCCTGTTTGAGACAGATCAACCCAAACCGGGCCGCCTGGTTGCCCCGCACATCAGCAGCTGGCACCTGATCCCGCTTCCCCGGGCCCTCGAAGGCCGTGACCTGACCCTGGTTTTAACCTCGCCGCTGGCACGCTTTGCCGGCATCATCAACCCGGTGGTCGTAGGCAGCGGCGATGCGCTGCTGATGGACCTGATGCGGACCCGTGCCGCGACCTGGCCGCTGGTCTCCTTCTTGCTGGCGTTTTCTGTGCTAGCCCTGCTGGCCTCGCTTTTCTTCCGCCAGTATGCTGCCGATTTGCGGTTGGTCTACTTGAGCGTTTTTTCTTTTCTGATCGCGGTTTGGCTTTTTTCCGAAAACAAGTGGATGCAACTGCTGACCGGCAACCGCTTTGTTTTGGGCAGCATCAGCTACCTGGCCCTGACCTTGATGCCCCTTCCATTGATTCTGTACGTCCGGTCGGCTGTCCTCAAGGGTTTTCAAACCTTGCTTGCCGGCCTGAGCGCCCTGTTCCTGATGTTGTTTGGCCTGATTTTAGCCTTGCAACTGACCGGGCGTATGGCGTTCATTGAATCTGCGGTTATCAGCAGCAGCCTGATTTTGTTTTCGGTCCTGCTTTTAACCGCCTGCCTCTTATATGAAGCCATCAAAGGGCAAAACAGCCAGGCCAGACAATTTTTACTGGCCAGCAGCTGGTTGGCGCTGGCTGCGGTTTTGGAGACCGTCACCTTCTTACAAGGCGCCTACAACCGGATGGCGTATTACGGCCGGTTTGGTTTTGTCTTGTTCTTTGTGATTTTATCCATTCAGTCCATTGGTGTCATCCGTCGCCTGATTGAACAAGAACACAAGGAGGCCCTGTTGATGCGCCTGGCCTACCATGATGCCCTGACCGGTGCCAGAAACCGCCTGGCTTTTGAACGGGATCTGGACGCCTTGATGCCCCAGGCCCAGGCAGGGTCTTTCTGGCTCATGATGGTCGACATCAACAACCTCAAGGACATCAACGACAGATACGGCCATCGAACCGGCGACCAGGTCATCCGCTTGTGCTATGAAACCATTCTGCACGCTGTTGGTGACCAAGGCACCTGCTACCGTATCGGTGGTGATGAATTCACCTGCATCATGCAGGCGGCTTGCCTGGCGGATAGAAACACACTGGTCGAGGGCATCCGGGCTGAACTGGAACAAAAAGAAAAAAACTTGCCCTACCGCCTGCAAATGGCCATCGGGCACGATGCCTTCAGGACGACCGATTCGGACTCCGCGAGTGATTTTTTGCACCGCATCGACCAGTACATGTATGCAGATAAAATGCGGCAAAAGCAACGGCAGGCTGTTGCAGGGCCGGCAGAAGGGGGTGGCGGATGATTGCTTCTTTTCAAGATTTACTGGCCTGGGCCGAAGTCCACAAAGCGGCCATCGGCGCCTTTAACACGCCAAACGTGGAAAGCCTTCAAGCGGTGATCCACAGCGCGCAGGCCCTGGGCCTG
Source organism: uncultured Oscillospiraceae bacterium (assembly GCA_964465385.1). Classification (GTDB taxonomy): domain Bacteria; phylum Bacillota; class Clostridia; order Saccharofermentanales; family UBA5734; genus JAAYBY01. The sequence continues at coordinate 2,669 of CAYXIM010000031.1, read as the reverse complement.
CCGGTCATCATCAGCCACGCCCAGCTGCATGAAGCAAGCGCGCCGCTTGATCAGATCGGTCCGCTCATGGTCTTGTTGGCCGAGCAAGCAACGGTTCCGGTGGGGGTCCACCTGGACCATGGCAACGACCTGGCCTACTTGGAGGCTGCCCTGAAACTGGGCTTTACATCGGTTATGTATGATGGATCCGATCGGCCCTATGCTGATAATGTGGCCTTGACGGCACAAGCTGCGTCCCTGGCCCGGCGTTATGGGGCGGGCATTGAAGGTGAACTGGGTGCCGTTTTTCGAGACGGTCGACCCGCGCAGCTGACCGATGCCAGCCAGGCCGGCCACTTTGCCAGCCAGACCCAGATCGATGCCCTGGCCGCATCTTTCGGGACCTTGCACGGCCTTTACACCCACCAACCCCGCCTGTCATACCAGCGTATCGCCCAGGTGCGCCAGGCGAGCGGCCTGCCCCTGGTCCTGCACGGGGGATCAGGCTTGGCCGCAGACACCTACCGGCAAGCCATAGCAGCCGGCATCCGGAAGATCAATGCCTACACCTATCTGGCCAAGGCTGCCACCGACCGTGTCCGTGCCCTGCTTCAAAACAAGGCTGTGACTGATTTTCATGATGTGTCCCAGGCCGCAACACAGGCCATACAAGAAGAGGTGACCGGGTTGATGCGGTTGTTTACCGAACACAGCGGCGCAGCACCGGCTGGACCCTGATAGGAGAAAAAGATGGCACAGACCAACCAACAGGCCTACGCAGTACCCATGTGCGAAAACAAAGAGCAGCTCAAACAAAGGCCCTTCACGCTGTTGCCCCACCAGTGGTTCACACCCCATGCGGTTCCCCACACGGCTTTCCGCCTGATTTTTCTGATTGAACAAGGCTTTTATGTGGAGATGACGAGCAGGGAGCCACGGCCGTTGGCCCGTTTCACCCAACCAGATGATCCGGTCTACCGGGACAGCTGCATGGAGTTTTTCGCAAATTTTTATCCGCAACTGTCCCGCGACTATGTCAATTTTGAGGTCAATGCCAACGGCACCTTGCTGTGCCAGCGGGGCAGCAGCCGCAAGGACCGGGTCTTTGTCCGTGACCTGGGTCTGGAGCCGCCAAAGCCACAGGCAACCGTCACACCAGACGGCTGGTCTGTCACCCTCCTGATCCCTTTGTCTTTCATCCGTGCTGTCTACGGTCGGTCGGACTTTTCCCCTGGCAGCCGGATCCTGGGCAATGTCTACAAGTGTGGCGATGACCTGGATCAGCCACATTTCGGCAGCTGGCAGCACCTGGGTGACCAGCCGACCAGTTTTCACCAGCCGGAACACTTTGGCTGGCTGCTTTTAACAGACGCACAACCCCAACAGGAGCTGGCCTGATCTAAACCGGCCGTGTTTCACAGGTGACGGCAAGCGTCAGGCTTTCACGTTATGCTTGTTCTGGTGTGACAACCGCCAATCGGTTTGCAATAAAAGAAGGAAACCGTAAAAGGTACAAAAAGAAACGAGGTAAAGGTATGGCAAAAGAACTCATCAAGGCATCTGCCAGTCTGGTTGAAGGGCTGCAGGTCAAATGCGAAGCGCGAGGCTTGAGCTTTATTCTGGACGAACCGGTCGAGCTGGGTGGAACCAACACAGGCATGAACCCCATGGAATGCCTGCTGGCGGCACTGGGCGGCTGCAAAGTCATCGTTGCCCAGCTGTTTGCTCAAGCACACGGTATCAAGCTCAAGGACATTAAGATTGATTTCGAGGGAACCTTTGATATGGATGGCCTGATGGGTACCAACCCGGATGCCCGGGTCGGCTATTCTGAAATCATGACCAAATACTATTTCGATGCGGACAACACCCAGGAAGAACTGGAGCAGTTTGCTGCTTTTATTGACAGCCACTGCCCGGTGATGGATACCGTTGTCCATGGAACCAAACCCCTTCATGAGGTGCACAAAGTATAAACGGACACCTGTCCGTTTGCAGATAGGGCGAACCAGCCAGCAGCTGGTTCGCCTGTTTTTACGTGCGTTTGAAAAATCGGCCCAGCAGGAAAAAGAAGCGGGGCAGTAGCGCCTCCTGGTTCCAACGCATGGGATCGGTGTGGGGGAAAAAAAAGATCAGACGCAGCAGGTAAACCACCAGAAAGACAGCCGCCAGTAAAAGCGCCGGCCAACGCAGCCAAATCAGCTTGTCTGGTTTATTTTGTCGCAGCAGGCTGCCAAGCAAAAGACCGGCCAGGATGGGCAGGGTCCAGAACAGGGGATGGCAGGCAAAGGCCTGCTGCCAGAGGCCTCGGCTGGCTGCCAGGAGGGCGCGGGTCATGCCGCAACCCGGGCAGGGAAAGCCTAAAACAGTGTAGAACCAGCAGCTGTTGCCCCCCATTTGCCAGAAGAAAAAAGCTGCAGCACACAAGACAAGCAGGGTTGCTCCCTGGCCTTTGAACCAGCTTTTGTTTTTACGATCCATGAACCAGTCCCTCAAAAACAAAACGGCTCCTACCCGGGTGACTGGCAACGGGTGCCTGGTTCACACACGGGCGTTGGCCTGCCGCATGACCTTGATCTCCTGACCACAGTCTAATGCGGCAAGGAACAGGCGTCAATCGGGCTGCCATACCCGGCTTGAATGGTGAATCATACAGACGGTTGAGGAGGGATAACCATGAAAACCAACAC